>JAEYOB010000777.1 GCA_023412175.1 Pseudomonadota bacterium
CCGCTATCGCAATGTCATCAGCGTGCTCAAGAACCCCTTCTACGCTGGCGCCTACGTCTACGGAAAGAGCCAGCACCGCACCGAAATCGTCGAAGGGCGGGCGCGGAGGAGCTATGGCCACGGCAAGCCGCTTGAAGAGTGGGAAGTTCTGCTGAAGGATCACCACGAGGCTTACGTGGACTGGGAGGAGTTCGAGCGCAACCAGACCCTGCTCGCCGCCAACGCCTACGGCCGGGCCGGCGGCGCGAAATCGGGGCGTGGGGGCCGCGCCCTGTTGATTGGGGTCCTGAGCTGTGCCCGGTGCGGACGGCGACTGACCGTGTCGTATCGCGGCCGCCAGCCCAGCCAGGCCATATACCGTTGCGAACGTCCCCACCAGATGCTGGGACTGCCACGATGCCTCGGGTTCGGGAGTTCCCGGGTGGACGAGGTGGTCGCCAGCGAACTTCTCCGAGCCGTCGAGCCGATGGCGATCGAGGCCGCGCTGGAAGCCGAGCGGAGGCATATGGAGCACCAAGCCGAGCGACGGCGGATGGCGGAACTGGACCTGCAGAAGGCGCGCTACGAAGCGTCGCTGGCGGAACGGCGCTATGCCGCCTGCGATCCCGACAACCGGCTGATCGCCGCGCAGCTGGAAAAGAACTGGGAAGCGGCGCTTCGGCGTGTCGAGGCCTGCGAGGCGCGGGTCGCGGCCGGGTCGACTCCCGTTCCGGTGGCCGAGGTTCCGGATTTCGCCGGACTGGCGGACGATCTGCAGGCCGCCTGGAACGCACCGGCGGTGACCACGAGGGCGCGCCAACGGCTGCTCCGAAGCCTCATCGTCAACATCATCGCCGACGTCGACGACGCGGCGCGCGAAGTCATCCTCACCATCCACTGGCAGGGTGGCCAGCATTCGCAGCTGCGTCTCACCAAACCGAAATCCGGCGAGCACGGTTGCCGGACGCCGGAGGAAGCAATGGCGGTGATCCGAAGCATGGCGACGCGATGGTCGGATGCGGAGATCGCCGCGCAGTTGAACCGGATGGGCATGCGCACCGGGCAAGGAAAATCCTGGACCGGACATCGTGTTGGCTCGCTGCGCCGGGTCCGTGGCATTCGTGCCTACCGGTCCGCGGAGAAGGATGGCGAATGGTTGACCCAGTATGAGGCTGCGGCGGCGCTCGGCATTTCGCGCCACCGCCTTGTCCGCCTCATCAATGCCGGCCTGATCGTCGCCGAGCAGGTCGTGCCAGGCGCTCCCTACCAGATCCGTGCTTCGGACCTTCAGGATCAGCGTGTCCTCGCCGCGGTTGGACGCAAAGGCGAGCCGTGTCGCCTCGGTTCCAAGGATCAACTTTCAATGTTTCCAGACACTTGAAGAAGAGGGGCATAATGAACGCACCACCGCCACCGGCCTGATGCAGCGCTCCACCGTGTTGGTATCCATCTCCACCCGGCCGTCGCCGAGATACACGCACAGCGCCGTCCAGCGCCCGAGCGCATAGCGGATCGCCTCGGCCAGCTTGGAGCGACCCGGCAGACACGGCAGTTCCTGCTCCAGCCACCGCTTCAAGTCGGCCACCTGCGGGGCGGCTTCAGCCTGCCGAACTTGTCGGCGTTCGTCGGCCGTGCGGCCGCGGAGGCGCTCCTCGATCGCGTAGAGCCGGGCGATGCGGCGCAGCGCCTCCGCCGCGATCGGCGAGCCGGCCTCGGCCAAGTCGTAGAAGCGCCGGCGCGCATGGCTCCAGCAGGCCGCCAGTGAAACCCGGTTGCCGGCGGTGAGCCGTTCGAACCCGGCATAGCCGTCCACCTGCAGCACCCCGTGGAAATCCCGCAGGTGGCTGGCTGGGCGTTCTCCCTTGCGATCGCCGGTGTAGGCGTAGACCACCGCCGGCGGGTCCGGCCCCTGCCAGGGACGGTCATCGCGGGCATACGCCCAGAACCGGCCGATCTTCACCCGCCCCGTTCCCGGAGCCAGCGTCGGCATCGGCGTGTCGTCGGCGAACAGCTTGGGCGAGGCGAACACCGCCTTGGCCAGTTCGTCGCGCACCGCCTCCAACCACCAGCACGCCTGTCCCGCCCAGCCGGCCAGCACTGAGCGGTCAACCGGGAACCCGTTGCGGGCCAGGATCTGCGCCTGCCGGTAGAAGGGCAGATGATCGCAGTAGCGGCTGGTGAGGATGTGCGCCAGCATCGCCGGCGTCGCCATGCCCTTGGCGATCGGTTTGTCCAGAGCGGGGGCCTGATGCAGCGTCCCGCAGCCGCGGCAGGCGTACTTGGGCCGGCGGATGCGCAGCACCCGGACCTGGGCCGGCACGTAGTCCACCATCCGGGCGATGGTTTCGCCCGCGGCGTGCAGGGCGCCGCCGCAGCAGGGGCAGACGGCGCTTCCGGCGTCCAGCCCGTGCGGCTCCACGGTGACGTCGTGGTGCGGCAGATGGTCGGGCCAGTCCCGGCCACGGCCCTCCGGTTCCTTGGCCGGCGGTTCCGGATCGCCGGCGGCGAGCTTCGCCTCGACCCGGGCGATGTCCGCCTCCAGGTCCTCCAGCCCCAAGTCGAGTTGATCGGGATCGAGCCGTTCGGAGCGTCGCCCGAAGACGGTGCGCTGCATCTGCCGGAGCTGCTGGCGCAGGGCCTCCAACTCCGCCAGGTCGGCTTTCTGACGCTCGACGAGCTCGGCCAGATCGCGCACCAGCTGCTGGAGCAGGGCCGGATCGGCGGGCAGATTGTCGAGGTCGAGGCGCATGGCCGAGTCTACCCCGGATCGCCGTCCGGGACCAGCCAAACCCGCAGATTTCCTCGCTTTTCTACGCTCTCATCCGGCCGCCGACGGGCGCGGAACCGGCGCCGTGTGACGCCATTCCAGCCCCTCCAGGAGCAGGGACAGCTCGGCCGGCGTCAGCACCACCGTGCCGCCCGGCGTGCGGGTCGTCGGCCACACGAAACGCCCCTTCTCCAGCCGCTTGGCGAACAGGCACAGGCCGTTCTGATCGGCGTAGAGGATCTTCAAACGTCCAGCCCCTTTCCCACGGAAAATGTAGAGATGGCCGGTGAACGGGTCCTTGCCGAGGGCCTGCTGCACCAGCAGCGCCAGCCCGTCGAAGCCACGGCGCATGTCGCACGGTTCCAACGCCAGGTAAATGCGCACGCCGGCGGGGATCGACAGCATCATGACCGCTCCAGCACGCTCAGGACCCGGCGCAGCGCCTCGGCATCGACGTCGCGATCGACGCGCAGCCGCCGCCCACCGGCGAGGTCGATCTCGATCAGCCCGCCGCCCGCCGAAGCCGGTGGCATCATGCCGGGGACAGCCGGCGCGGCACCCGCCAGTTCCACCGGCGCGAACATGGGCGCGGCCTCGGCCGGGACCAGCAGCCGGCGGCGCCAGCGGAACAGCAGGCTGGGATCGACGCCGCGGCGGCGGGCGACCAGCGACACGCTCATGCCCGGCGCACAGGTCTCCGCCATCAGCCGTTCCTTTTCCGCCTCCGACCAGCGGCGCCGGCGGGGAGCCGCCTCGACGATCTCCATCATCAACGGAGCGCTCGCCGTCATAGGGACAGCACCAGGGCTATCCCCAGGACCAGGAGCGCTCACGCCGTCTTCCTCAGCACAGCGGCGCGACCACCGCCCCAACGCCCAACGGTCGATCCCATGCACCGCAGCGTAGGCTTTCAGCGTCAGCCCACTCCCCCGCCACGCCTGCACATACTCCCGCCAGAATGACTCTCGATCCGTCCCCGACATGCTGGTCCTCCTCTGATCTGCGACCAGCGGAATATTTCATGAACCCGAACGGGCGAGGACGTGTCGTCAGACTGCGCTTACCCTGTTGGAACGGCTCGACCAACAGGAGCGGCTCCTGATCGTGTTGGACGGCGCGGCGGCACGGTCGGAACTTGATAAGCTGGTGCAGACGGTGGCGGACTCGGTGGTGCTGCCGTTCGGCCCATCGGTCCAAGACGCAAACCGGGTGCTGAAGGACTTGGAACGGTTGCCGGCCGCAATCGCACTTCCGAACCGCTGGCCCACCCACCCGGACGTAATGAAGCGCGCTGAACGATTCCTACAGATGATCCCAGCTGGCCGGCGCTTGCCCCCCCGTGGCCAGCCTTAGCCGGGTGGACGAGCTTCTAGATGCGAAAGCCTATGGGCGCGTGGCAACACCCCTATCCCGCCGTGCCCAACAGCTTGTAATCGAGGTGCTGCACGCGATGAAGGTTCACCCGTTGGACCTTGCTTCGCAAGCATGATTTTTTGGTATTAAAAAAACCATCGTATTAAGACACTACGGTGCGATGGTTTTTTAAATGATCTTGCCCCGTCCCAAGCTTTTATGCTTGGCGTAAAAGGCTGGTTCATTCTTATTGAATATTTCTTTGTGGCTTGTAATACATACCATGTATACGTGTTGGTTTTTCTCAAACTGTCGATAAGCGAGGAGAGGTTCAGTTCCATATAAGTCAAGGTGACAATGACGATAACAGTCACTCTTGTACGGCTTAAACTCTGTACCATCGGGGCGGTCACCTGACCACTTATCGCCAGTGAATATTCCTCTACCGTTCCCTCCAGATCGCTTCCATTCAACGAATTTAGCGACCGCAATTGACAAGTCTACCATATTAAAATGTCCAGCAGACATTGTAGCGGCTCGCATCATCGAGTCGCTAAACACTGCGCTATATTCTATGGTATACGCCACTTTACTTGCGGTAAACTTCTTTGGACTTCTCAGCAAGCTGCATAAAGAAGTTTACCAGATCATCACCACTAAGATTTTCTGGCACAGCAGTGCCCTTTTCGCGTCCAGCATCAATGATGCTTCGCTGTTTGGGAGTCATCTTTGCATAGGTCACTACGCGCCGGCTTATGCCAAGCTTTTTCACTTTTGGAAGCTTATAGTTGGCTTCCAAGAAGTTAGCGTTCACCCTGACCATGCGACGGCCTGCGCTGATGCTTTTACGAGGTATTCCCATGGGTACATGATGCCCGGTTGCAAACAAGTTGTCTAGTTAACAATAGGATGTGATGGTCGTTCCAAACGTAGGGGAGTCTCCTCGCTTCCGGTTGTAGCGGACAGGTCACGCGGCGCTTTCCATAAAATCCGTACTATGATCCTGGCCTGCGGCCGGCCCGGCACTGTTCAGACGTCATCACCGCACCCGTTGATACAAACCAAGGTCGATCAATGCCGGCACGCCAATCAGGATAGGGCCGGCCCCTCCCAGGATCTGCAATTCCGCATGCGGCGGGAATCCGGGCTTCGTCCTGAGGCCGGTAACGACATAGATCTTCTCGGGCTGGTCCACGCGGACGAATTGGTCGCCCATGGTGATCGGGCTCTTGCGGCTCATTGGTCAGTCTCAAAAGGTAAGTGTAAATTGTAAGATAAATTCGCTACAAGAAACCCATCCTTGTCAACAAGGGGGCGTCTCGGTTCTGAGCCGTACTCTGCTTTTCGCGCCCTGGGCGCCTCCAGTTCGGGGCGCTATTTTCCGGAAGCTCAGTATGCGCAAGACGGGGGTCTTCACCCTACCGTTGCGCGAGCATCCACTGGCTGTTCGCCGCATCCCTGGGCTGAGGCTTTTTGGCTGTCAGTTCTGCCGTCGTCGCCTTGATCTGAGGAGCGGCCTTGGGCTGTTTGGCGCTCGTAGCAACGGACTTTGTCGCGGTCGCCGCTTGCTGCCCCCTCATCGCAACCTGCTGCTGGAGGGTCGAAGAGAGATCCTTGGTGGGGAACGCGATCGGGAGAGACATAGCGATGAAGACGGCTCCTCCGAGGATCGTTTTAGATACCTTCCAAGTGGAGAGATCAACGCTAGCGAAAGGGGCGATCATCGACATGGCGGGCACTCAGGCTGGTGGTTCGCAGGATTAACCTGAGATCAGCAAGGGGCATGCCATCTTTCCAGACCACTCCGATACCGGTAAAAGTTATCACGAAATCAACAAACTGCTGTGTTCCTCCCTTTGAGGTGGCCCCGCCCCTCCCTAGGCAGGATGTTCCCTATGGGCAGCAAAGGCTCGGCAAATTGTTTCCGGTTCTCTCGTCAAGGTAGGTGCGGAACGGCTCATCCTGAGCATACTGAACGTTACGGAAAGCCCTCGCGAGTGCTCCCGCAACTCAGCTTCCGGTAGTGTCTGTGCTTGCGATCGGGGCTTCGTGCACGATGAGAAACAGCCCCGGCATCTCTGCATCATACCATCGCTGAGCCGTCATGGAGCAATCCCTGTTCGCGCGCCTTATCGAGCAGCGCCTTGACGCTGGACGGCGCCTAGCAGGACGCGGAAAAACGGGCCTATGCTGCGTCCTTGCCTCCGCTGAGGCTTGGAAGCGATGTATTCGACGCCCGTTTTTGGTTGGGATGGAGCGTTATCCCTCGCTCCGAGGTTCCCGGA
>JAEYOB010000594.1 GCA_023412175.1 Pseudomonadota bacterium
GCCGCGACCCTGGCCGCCATCGGCTTGCCGCGGACCAGCAGCGCCACCTGCGTGTCCACCGCCGCCCGGCTAATGTCCACGTAACCCATGGCGACCGGGCCATTCACCGTCGGGCCGAACCCGCCGCTGGTGATCTCGCCCAGCCGGTTGCCGGCCTCATCGACGATTTCCGTGTGCTCGCGCGCCGGCGCCCGGCCGTCCGGGCGGATGCCGACGCGGCGGCGCTGCGCGCCGGTCCCGAGCTGCGCCAGGATGATCTCGACGCCCGGAAAGCCGCCCTCCTCGCGCCGGCGCTTGGACAGCGCCCATTCCAGCGCCGCCTCGACGGGCGTCGTCGTTTCGTCGATGTCGTGGCCGTACAGGCACAGCCCGGCCTCCAGGCGCAGCGAGTCACGCGCCCCCAGGCCGACCGCCTCCACCTCGGCTTCAGCCAGCAGGGCACCGGCGATCGGCTCGGCGTCCTCGGAGGCGCAGGAGATCTCGTAGCCGTCCTCGCCGGTGTAGCCGGAGCGGGTGATCAGCACGGGAATGCCGTTGAAGGTGGCGGGCAGCAGGCTCATGAACTTCATGGCCGCCGCCTCGGGCACGAAGCGCGCCAGCACGCCGGCCGCGGCAGGGCCTTGCAACGCCATCAGCGCGGCGTCGGGCAGCGGCTCGACCTCCGCCCTGCCCTTCAGACGCTCGCGCAGGTGGGCGATGTCGTGCTCCTTGCGCGCGGCGTTGACCACCAGGAACAGGTGATCGCCGGCGTTGGTGACCATCAGGTCGTCCAGGATGCCGCCGGTCTCGTTGGTGAACAGCGTGTAGCGCATGCGGCCGCGCCCCAGACCCTTGATGTCGCCGGGCACCAGCGACTCCAGCGCCGCCGCCGGATCGTCACCGACGAGGCGCACCTGCCCCATGTGCGACACGTCGAACAGGCCCGCCTTCTCGCGGGTGTGCAGGTGTTCCTTCAGGATGCCCGCGGGGTACTGCACCGGCATGTCGTAGCCGGCGAACGGCACCATGCGTGCGCCCAGCTCGACATGCAGGGCGTGCAGCGGTGTCTTCTTCAGCGATTCAGGCGACTCGGTCACGCTCGTCCTCCGACAGTGGTTCACGCCGCGCGGATGCGCGGAGTGCCAGCCCCCTCTGTCGTGGACCTGAGAGATTCACCGGCCGGACGCAAGTCCGGGAACCGGTTTACTCCTTCGGTGAGACTGCATGCCGAACGGCATGCGCCTGCTTTCCAGAGTGCCTTTCCCTGCGGTCCTTTTGCCTGAGAGTTTCCGGGGGCGGTTGCTCCTTCGGCGCCACCTGCCAGAGCCGTTTTCCCGGGAAGGAAAAGGCTCCGCGGCGGTCTCTCCCGCGAGGGGTCGTCGGCGTGTGCGGCCTAAGCTAACGGCTCCCCGATGATTGTCAATCGTGCGAAGGGCCGTAACCCCTGGGCTTCAGCGCTTGATCTGCGCCATGTTGAAGTCGAGCTGCTCGGGCGTGAGCTGGAAGCCGACCAGCACCTGCCAGTCCTTGGCGTTGACGTCCTTGGGCAGCGGAATCTTCGGCGCCAGTTCCTCCTTGGTGACGACTCGCGTCTGGCCCTTGGGGAACTCGACGGTGGTGTCGAACTCGCTCTTGCTGGCCGGGGCCTCCTCGCCGGGGCGGGCCACCGCCACGAAATAGCGGTACGACGCCTGATTGCCCTGCATGGCCGGGCCGCGCTCGGCAAGCACGAAGAGGTTCAGGTTCACCGTGACGCCGTCGCTGGCGTACTCGCAATTGCCAGTGTAGTCGGTCAGTGCCGCGCGCGAGGTCATGTCCGTCATGTCCTTGCCGCCCGGACGGAACTGCGTCACCTCCTGCAACTCGCGCACAATGCCCACCTTGGGGCAGGCGAGCGCGGTCTCGCCAGGCTTGGCCTCGCCGCCGCCGAACATCGAGCAGCCGGTCAAAGCCAGAAGGCCGAGCGCCGACAGGCTTTTCCGGACGGGGGTTCCTATATTACGGTCGCGGCGGTCCATAGGTCTGGCCTGCTCTTGGTTGGATCGGTTGGCGCCGCACTGTAGAGAACCTGCCGCACCCGCACAAGGCGCCGCTCCCGCCGCGCACCGTTGAGGAACGATGACCGCCAAAGCCCCGCTCACCATCCTGCTGGCCGCCCCGCGCGGCTTCTGCGCCGGCGTCGACCGCGCGATCCAGATCGTCGAGGTGGCGCTGGAGCGCTACGGAGCCCCCGTCTACGTCCGCCACGAGATCGTCCACAACCGCTTCGTGGTGCAGAGCCTGGAAGCCAAGGGCGCCATCTTCGTGGACGAGTTGGACGAGGTGCCGGACGGCGTGCCGGTGGTCTTCTCCGCGCACGGCGTGCCCAAAGCGGTGCCGGCCGAGGCCGAACGGCGCGGCCTGTTCTACCTGGACGCCACCTGCCCGCTGGTCAGCAAGGTGCACCGCGAAGCCGAACGCCACCACGTCGAGGGGCGGCAGGTGATCCTGATCGGCCACGCCGGCCACCCCGAGGTCGTCGGCACCATGGGCCAACTGCCCGAAGGCGCCGTGGTGCTGGTGGAGACGGTGGAGGACGTGGCGCGCATCGAGGTGATGGACCCCGGCAACCTCGCCTTCGCAACCCAGACGACGCTGTCGGTGGACGAGACCGCCGGCATCCTTGCCGCCCTCCAGGCACGCTTTCCCGCCATCGCCAGCCCGCGCAAGGAGGACATCTGCTATGCCACCACCAACCGCCAGCATGCGGTGAAGGCCATCGCGCCGCAGGTGGATGCGGTCCTGGTGCTGGGCGCACCCAACTCGTCCAACTCCAAGCGGCTGGTCGAGGTGGCGAAGAACGCCGGCTGCCCCCGCGCCCAGCTCGTCCAGCGGGCGGCGGACATCGACTGGACGGCGCTGGCCGACGTCCGCACGCTGGGCATCACCGCGGGCGCCTCAGCGCCGGAGGTGCTGGTGGAGGAGGTGATCGTGGCGGCCAAAGAACGTTTCGACGTGACCGTGGAGCAGGTGCGCACGGCAACCGAGGACGTCGTCTTCAAGCTGCCGAGGGCGCTCACCGACGAGGACGGGATTTCCCGGAAGGCTCCGGCGAACGCATAACGCCGGTGTTCTTGCCCCCCGGCGTTCAAATATTGACCGACACCGCGAATCCCGTTAAGCGCCTGCCTCATGGCCGTATACACCGAAGTCTCCGACGAGGAGCTGAGCGCGTTCGCCGCCCAGTATGATCTGGGCGCCGTGCTGTCGTGCAAGGGCATCGCCGAAGGGGTGGAGAACTCCAACTTCCTCCTCGTCACCGCCACCGGTCCATACATCCTGACGCTCTACGAGAAACGCACCCGGCGCGAGGATCTGCCGTTCTTCCTCGGCCTCATGGAGCACCTGTCGGAGCACGGCGTGGACTGCCCCCTGCCCGTCCACGCACGCGACGGGCAGGCGCTGCGCGAGCTGTGCGGCCGGCCGGCGGTGATCGTCACCTTCCTCAAGGGCATGTGGCCGCGCCGCATCCAGCCGCAGCACTGCGCGCAGCTGGGCGAGGCATTGGCGCGCCTCCACCTCGCTGGAGCCGGTTTCGACCGGCGGCGCGAGAACGCGCTGTCGCTGCCCGGCTGGCAGGAGCTGTTCGTCAAATGCGCCGACCGGACCGACGAGGTGCGCGGCGGACTGCGCGACATGCTGGCGGCCGAGTTGGACGACCTCGCCGCGCACTGGCCCAGGGACCTGCCGAGCGGCGTCATCCACGCCGACCTGTTCCCGGACAACGTGTTCTTCAGCGGCGACCGGCTGTCGGGACTGATCGACTTCTACTTCGCCTGCAACGATTTCCTGGCCTACGACATCGCCATCTGCATGAACGCCTGGTGCTTCGAGGCGGACGGCGCGTTCAACGCCACTAAGGCGCGGCTGCTGCTGACGCACTACCAGCGGGTCCGTCCGCTGTCGGCCGAGGAGCTGAAGGCGCTTCCCCGGCTGTGCCGCGGCAGCGCGGTGCGCTTCCTGCTGACCCGGCTGTACGACTGGCTGAACCACCCGCCGGGTGCCTTCGTGCGGCCGAAAGACCCGCTTGAGTACCTGCGCAAGCTACGCTTCCACCAGTCGGTGAGGGGCATCGGCGATTACGGCCTGGACGTGACCCCATGAGCGACCAAAAGACCGTCGATATCTTCACAGACGGCGCGTGCAGCGGCAACCCCGGCCCCGGCGGCTGGGGCGCCATCCTGCGCTACAACGGCACCGAGAAGGAACTGTGCGGCGGCGAACCCGGCACCACCAACAACCGCATGGAGCTGATGGCCGCCATCCAGGCGCTGGAGGCGCTGAAGCGGCCCATGACGGTGCGGCTCTACACCGACAGCGAGTACGTGAAGAACGGCATCACCCAGTGGATCAAGGGTTGGAAGACCCGCGGCTGGCTGACCGCCGACAGGAAGCCGGTGAAGAACGTCGATCTCTGGCAGCGCCTGGACGAGGCGGCGCAACGCCACGACATCCAGTTCCTCTGGGTGCGCGGCCTTGCCGGCCATCCAGAGAACGAGCGCGCCGACGAACTGGCCCGCCGCGGCTTGGCCGAGGCGCGCGAGAACCGCGGCCTGGGCCGGGCTTAGACCCTATGTTCGCGGCCTGAAAGGAGTGGCGGCCCGCCCTGCGACATGCCCCAATCGAGGGTTGCGCCGG
>JAEYOB010000863.1 GCA_023412175.1 Pseudomonadota bacterium
TTGTCGGCAACACCAAGGGCACGGTCGAGGGCTCGGTCAAGGACCCCGTCAAGATGGACGGGGCCGACCTGTCCATCGACCTGCGCGGCAACGATCTGGCGGAAATCTTCCCGATCTTCGGCATTCCCGCGCCGAAGACGCGGCCCTACAGCCTGTCCGGCCACCTCGGGCAGGAGGGGAAGGTATGGACCTTCTCCGGCATGCAGGGGAAGGTGGGGGAAAGCGACCTGTCCGGCACCGTCTCCATCGACATCGGCGGCGAGAGGCCGCGCATCACGGGCGACCTGATCTCCAAGCGGCTGGCGGCTGTGGACCTCGCCGGCCTTGTCGGCGCCTCGCCGAAGGGGAAGGAGGACTACCCGACCAAGGGCCCCGGCCGCATCCTGCCGGCCACGGAAATCGACCTGGCGGTGCTCCGGCATGCCGACATGGACGTGCGCTTCCGCGGCGGCCGGATCGAGGCGCCCTTCGCCAAGCTGACCGACCTCGACGCCAGGATCGGGTTGGACAACGGCCGCCTGATGGTGGAACCGCTGAAGGTGGGCGTCGGCGGCGGGCAGGTCGCCGGCACCGTGCTGCTGGACAGCCGCGACCGCAAGACCCCGGCGCTGAAGACCAACCTGCAGGTGCGCCGCGTCAAGCTGGCCGAGCTGTTCAGCGAGACCTCCTTCGCCAGGGAGATGGGCGGCACGCTGACCGGCCGGGTCGAGCTGGCCGGCCGGGGGCCGACGGTGGCCGACATCCTGGCCGTCGCCGACGGCAAGCTGGGCCTCGCGGTGGACGGCGGGCGGATCACCAGCCTCGCGGTCAAGGGGTTGAAAACCAACATCCTGGAGACGCTGGGCGTGGTACTGTCCGGCAGCGAGCCCCTGCCCTTCAACTGCTTCGTCACCGACATGAACCTCGAGAACGGCATCGTGAAGACCGACGCGCTGGTGCTCGACACGCCGGAGACGCTGGTGACCGGCGGCGGCGGCATCAACCTGAAGACCGAGGCGCTGGACATGCGCATCGTCGGCCGTGCCAAGCGGGCGCAACTCTTCGCCACCCATGTGCCGGTCCATGCGCGCGGCACGCTGGGCGACCCCGACATCGGCGTCGACGCGACGGAGAGCGTGGCGCGAGGCGCCGCGGCGGTGGCGCTGGGGGCACTGCTGACGCCCCTGGCGAGCGTCCTGGCGCTGGCCGACACCGGCACGGACGAACAGCCGCATTGCGGGGCGCTGATCAAGGACGCCAAGACGCCATCCGGCAAATCCGGCATCGGCTCCGGCACCTCCGGCACATCCGAGAAGCAGCGGCCGTCGGGCAGCGGACGGTAGGCGCCGCGCCGGATGACGACCCCACAGATCCTCGCCTTCGCGATCATCGGCGCGGTCATCGTGCTGCTGGTCTGGGACAAGGTGCGCTACGACCTCGTCGGGCTGCTGGCGCTGCTGGCGGCTTTGGTGGTCGGCATCGTGCCGGCCAAGCAGGCGTTTCTCGGCTTCTCCGACGATATCGTCATCATCGTCGGCTCCGCCCTGGTGGTCAGCGCCGGCATCAGCCGCTCCGGCGTGGTGGAGGCGGCGATGCGCCCGCTCGCTCCCTACATGCGCAGCACCGTCACCCAGGTGGTGATCCTGACCGGGGCGGTGACCTTCCTGTCGGCCATCGTGAAGAACATCGGCGCACTCGCCATCTTCCTGCCCATCGCGGTGCAGATGGCGCAGCGCACCGGCACGCCGCTGTCGCAACTGCTGATGCCGATGGCGTTCGGCTCGCTGCTGGGCGGGCTGATGACTCTGGTCGGCACCTCGCCCAACATCATCGTCTCGCGCGTGCGCGCGGAGATGCTGGGCGAGCCGTTCGGCATGTTCGACTTCACGCCGGTCGGCCTGACCATCTCGGTGGCCGGTCTGGCGTTCCTGGCCTTCGGCTGGCGGCTGCTGCCCGGCCACAAGGGAGCCGCCTCGGCGCAGGCCGCCTTCTCCATCGACGACTTCACCGCCGAGGTGCGCCTGCCTCCCACCTCACCCTTCGTCGGCCGCACGGTGGCCGAATTCGAGGAAGCTGGCGAGTCCGACGTGACGGTGGCCGCCATCATCCGCGAGAGGCACCGGCGCTACGTCCCCTCCGGCGATTGGGAACTGTACGCCGACGACATCCTGGTGCTGGAGTGCGACACCCAGGCGCTGGCCCGCATCGTCCAGATTGCCGAACTGGAGCTGGTTGCCGAGCGGGAACTGGAGGGGGTGACCAGCGCCGACGAGCTGCGGGTGGTGGAAGCGGTGGTCTCGCAGCGCTCCCCGCTCATCGGGCAGACGGTCGAGGATGTCAGCCTGCGCGAACGCTACGGCGTCAACCTGATGGCCCTGAGCCGGCGCGGCCGGCCGATCCGCCAGCGGCTGCGCCGCGTCCGCTTCCAGTCCGGCGACCTCGTCGCCCTGCAAATGCGCGCGGCGGACGTGCCGGAGACGCTCGGCACCCTGGGCTGCCTGCCGCTGGCCGAACGCGACCTTGCGCTCGGACGGCCGCCGAAGCAGCGTCTGGCCGTGCTGATCCTCGGCGTCACGGTGCTGTTGGTGGCGACCGGCATGGCGCCGGTGGCGCCGGCCTTCTTCGGCGCGGCGGTCGCCATGGCGCTGTTCCGCGTGCTGACGCTGAAGGAGGCGTACGACGCCATCGAGTGGCCGATCCTGGTGCTGCTGGGGGCCCTGATCCCGGTCAGCGAGGCGCTACGGACTACCGGCGGCACCGACCTCATCGCCGGCTGGCTGTCGGAGGCGGCGCAGGGGCTGCCGGCGGTGGGAGCGATGGGGATGATGATGGCGGCGGCCATGGCGATCACCCCGTTCCTCAACAACGCCGCCACCGTGCTGGTGATGGCGCCCATCGCCGCCAGCCTGGCCGAGCACCTGGGCCTGCAGCCCGACGCCTTCCTGATGGCGGTGGCGGTGGGGGCGGGTTGCGACTTCCTCACCCCCATCGGGCACCAGTGCAACACGCTGGTGATGGGGCCGGGCGGCTACCGGTTCAGGGACTATTCACGCCTTGGCGCGCCGTTGTCGGTGCTCATCGTTCTGCTCGGCACCGCTGCCATCGCCGTGGTCTGGCCGCTGGTGCCGCGGTGAATTGGCGCGCATGGCGGGACGCAACAGGATTCCACTTTGACACGCCGCCCGGTTCGGGAAATTCTTCTGGCCTCTTGGATTTGGTCTCATAGAAAAGCCCGCAGGGAGACGCGCCTATGACTACCCGTTCCGACCGCTTCGGCCTGACCCGCCGCCAGCTCGGTCAAGCCGCCATCGCCGCCGGCGCGCTGAGCGCCTTCGGCAAGGCACCGGCCTTCGCCCAGGGCACCACGCTCAAGGTCGGCATCCTGCTGCCGCGCTCCGGCCATCTGGCGCAGGCGGGCCAGGCCTGCCAGCGCGGCGCCGACATCGCGCCGGCCGTGCTGAACGACCTCGGCTACAAGGTGGAGATCTTGTCGGCCGACACCGAGTCGAGCCCGGACGTGGCGCGCTCGCGCACCGAGAAGCTGATCAACGACGGCGCCAACGTCATCGTCGGCGCCTTCGACAGCGGCCAGACCGCCGCCGCCGCCCAGGTCTGCGAGCAGCGCGGCATCCCGCTGGTGATGAACATCGCCGCCGCCGACGGGCTGACCGAGCAGGGCTACAAGACGGTGTTCCGCAACTTCCCGACCTCGACCATGCTGGTGTCGAACGGGCTGTCGCTGATGAAGGACCTGTTCAAGGCGACCGGGGCGACGCCGAAGTCGGCGGTCTTCCTGCCCGCCAACGACACCTTCGGCATGGCGAACAAGAAGGCGCTGGACACCCTGTTCCCCAAGCTCGACATGCCCTTCACCATCGTCGACTCGATTTCCTACGATCCCAAGGCGCAGGATCTGTCGATCGAGGTCACCAAGGCCAAGGCGACCGGCGCCGATCTCGCCATCGTCACCACCCGCGCCGCCGACGCCATCATGATGGTCAAGGAGATGGTCAAGCAGCGCTGGGAGCCGATGGGCATCGTCTCTCCCGGCTCGCCCGGCCTGTACGACGAGCAGACCTTCAAGGCGCTGGGCAAGTACGTGGACTACGCCATCACCAACCTGCCCTGGTACGACCCGAAGGCCGATCTGACCCAGCGCGTCGCCGCAGCCTTCAAGAAGCAGTTCCCCAACGACCGCTTCGAGGGCTACGCCTTCAACGTCGCCTTCACGCTGGAGGCCATCCTGGTCGCCGCCGACGCCTTCAAGCGCGCCGGCTCGCCGGCGTCGGAGCCGATGCTCCAGGCGCTGCGCCAGACCAACCTGAAGGACAAGATGATGGTCGGGCCCGCCATCACCTTCGACGCGAAGGGCCAGAACGTGAATCTGGCCTCGGCCTGCATTCAGAACCGCAACTCCCGCCCGACGGTCGTGCTGCCCAAGGAATCGGCGGAGATGGACCCGGTCTTCCCGATGCCAGGCTGGCAGAAGCGTTCCTGACCTGAAGGGCTCCCGGCCCGAAGC
>JAEYOB010000864.1 GCA_023412175.1 Pseudomonadota bacterium
CCCCTGCCGCTGATTACGTCGAAGGCCGGCTTGATCTCTCCGAGGTACTCGTCCCCCACCCCTCCACCACCTTCACTCTGCGAATCAGTGGGCACTCTCTCCAGAGAGCTGGAGTGCATGACGGCGATCTGGCCATCGTCGATCGGTCACTCCACGCCCGCCATGACGACATCGTGGTGGCCGTGCTGGACGGTGAACTCACGGCCAAGCGCCTGCTGGTCCGTGGCGGCCGCACCTGGCTGGCGCCCGACAGCGACGATCCGCAGTACCGGGCCGTCGAGGTAACCGGCCGGCCAGACTTCGAGATCTGGGGGGTGATCAGCTCGACCATCCGCTTCCACCGACGGTGAGCCCATGCGAACCCTGGCATTGGTGGACTGCAACAACTTCTACGTCTCGTGCGAGCGCGTGTTCAACCCGCGTCTCGAGGGCGTGCCGGTCGGGGTGCTGTCCAACAACGATGGATGTTTCGTCGCACGCAGCGCAGAACTCAAGGCGCTCGGCGTGCAGATGGGCCAGCCGCTGTTCGAGGTCCGCGACCTCGTGAAGCGGCATCGCGTCAAGGTGCTGTCCTCGAACTACAGCTTGTACGGGGACATGAGCGCTCGCGTCATGGAGTGCCTGTCCGGCTTCGCCCCGACTGAGGGCTACTCGATCGACGAGAGCTTTCTCGACCTTTCCTGCTTCGAGCGTCGCGACGTCGCCGGCGTCTGCCGGGAGGTCAGGGACACGGTCAGACGCTGGACGGGAATTCCGGTGTGCGTAGGAATCGGCGGCTCGACCAAGACGTTGAGCAAAATGGCTAATTACGCCGCCAAGAAGAAGCTGGTGGACGACAGTGGCGTCTGCGACCTGCACGATTCCGACGTCCGCGAGCACGTCTTGCGAACGGTGCCGGTCGGGGAGGTTTGGGGAATCGGGCGGAAGTCGGCGGAGAAGCTAGCCATGGTCGGGATCAAGACGGCGGCCGACCTACGGGACATGGACACCCGCCACGCCCGCCAGGTGCTGACCGTGGTCGGCGAGCGGATCGTCTACGAACTGCGGGGCGTCGCCTGCCTGCCTTTGGATCTTGTCCAGAAGCCGCAGAAGGGCCTCGCGGTCACCCGCTCCTTCGGTGTGCCAGTGACCGACTTGAACGAAATGCTGTCGGCCTTGGTCACCTACACCACGCGCGCCAGCGAGAAGCTCCGCGCCGCCGGCCTGTGCGCCGGCCACATGCAGGTCTTCGCCCACACCAGCCTCTTTCGCGACGACCCGCCCTACAGCGGCTCGGCGTCGAGCGAGATACGCCCCCAGGCCGACGATACCTTCGTGTTGATCCGGCACTCTACCGCCCTCCTCCGCCGTCTCTGGAGGGACGGCTATCGCTACTGCAAGGCGGGCGTGATGCTGAGCGACCTGACGCCGAAGGAAAAGGTACAGCCTACCCTCCTCGACGCGCTCGACCACGAGCGCTCCGGCCGGCTGATGGCCGCGCTGGATGCGGTCAACGCACGGATGGGCCGCGGTACGCTGGCCCCCGCTACGGCGATCGCCGGCAGGAGCTGGAGAATGCGGCAGGAGTCCCGCTCGCCCAGCTACACGACCTGCCTGGACGATATCCCTGTGGTGCGTGCCTGATCCTGAAACGGATAATGCTGGAGCTTAGGCGCGCGGGTGCGTGCCTAAGCTCCCACGCATCAGCCCAGACGTCATACTCGCCGGACAGGCATTGAGGGACGCTTCATACCCTCCCCTGCCCCGGCCGAGAACCAGGGCATCGGCGACGAAGCCGGATCAACGGTGTAGATCATGGACCCTACAGTCCTACGAAGTTCGTATTCTTGTGGCGAGCATTCCCGCACGTCCGCTTAGTTGTGTGATGGCTCCATGACGGCAGTGATCTCCGTGAGCTTGGGTTAATTGGTCTCGAGCCTTTTCCCCTTTGCGTGCGCACGCCGTGCCATGCCGGCGGACCGGTTGTGGCCACCCGGAATCATCTTTCTGCCCCCCATTGAGAACACCATGTTCCGAGCGTGTTTCGGCACGCCGGTTCCTTTGGTTTCGCATTCGGGCTTTCGCTGGAGCAGCGCACTCAGTGCGTTGGCGCGTGGTCCGGTCGGGCAAGGAGACGACGTCGTGACTGCTATCGTTGATCAAAGACCGGTAAAGTCTATCCACCTCTTGCATGCAGTGCTGCTCGCCGCCACCCTTCCGTTGTTCCTGGGGGGCCTGCTCAGCGACATCGCCTACGCCTTGAGCTACGAGATCCAGTGGAGCAATTTCGCCGCTTGGCTGATCGCGGGGGCATGGTCTTCACCGGCTTCGCGCTCTTGTGGGCTTTCATCGATTTGTTCCGCGCCGTCCGGCGCCGAGGCCGGGCGCGAGCTAAGCAACGATCCGGCGGAATGGATCGTCCACGACGTGGACGGCTCCGGCGTGACGGGCTGGCTGTTCGATACGCTGAACATCACCGACAAGTTCACCCGCGGCGGCGGCGGCACCCGGGTCCTGTCGGGCTCCCCGTCGAGCCGCTTCGCCGCCGACGACGCCTTGGAGGCCATGCTCGAGCCGTCGGCGAAGCTGCTGAAGGATATTGGCCAAGGTTGGCGGTGCCGTCGCGACTGGCCAGCTCAGCCGAGGCAACGTGAGCGCCAAGCGCCGCATCTCTCCGTTTCAGAACCTGTACTTCCTCTGGGGCCTGTTCGACCGAGCCGAAGCCGGCGCTGCCGAATCCATGGGCTTGCCGCCGTCGCAGGTCAGGCACGCACCGGGGAGTTGAGGGCTCAAGGGAAGGTTGCGGGCGTGACATCGACGTCCGCACCCCCTCTACCACCATTTGCCGCATTGTAGGGAACTGCCAAATGGCGCTACTGTTGTAGCCAACAGGCAGAAACAAGCCTGAAATGGAGGCCATCCGATGTCAACGCCGTGCGCAGCGACCGCATCCTACGGTGCGGGACCGTTTCCGTCTCTACCGAATCTCGCCGACCCCTTGGTTCGCGAGCATCTCACGCCGAGCTCCGTCGGCGGCATGGTCAAGCTTGCCGAATTCTGGCGGCTGAGCAGCGCTGAGGTGTGCGGCCTGATGGGGGTGGATTCCGAGCGCACGTGGTTCCGCATGAAGAAGGGCGAATGGACCGGCACCCTATCGCAGGACCAGTTGACCCGCGTCAGCGCCATGGTTGGGCTCTTCAAGGGGCTGCGGCTGCTCTTCTCCCTGCCGCTTGCCGACGAGTGGGTGCGCCTCCCGAACAAGGGCTCCCTCTTCAACGGGCAGCGCCCCATCGACGTCATGATCGCCGGCGGGATCCCCACCATGATCGAGGTGCGCTCGTACGTTGACGCATTGCGAGGTGGCCTGTGACGTTTCCGATCACTGACATCGCGCAGCAGAACACCGTACGCGTCATTCCAACGGGCCGGCTCAAAGAGCCGGCCCTTCTTCCGTTGGCGCCGAACCACGGGGCTCTGACCGACCTCGAAAGTCTGGAGATGCTGACGAACGCCCGGGTGCGCGCCCAGCAGAACGGAACGCCTTCCCTGGTACCGCAGGAGCTCGTCTATGCGCGGCCGAACCACACCCTTGTCAACGCGGCCTTCACGCACCGCCGCACCGGGGGAAACCGGTTCAACGACGAGACGCGGGGCGCCTGGTACTGTGCCTTCGAGGTCGAAACCTCACTGCAGGAGGTCGCCTACCACCTGACGCGCGAGCTGGCGAACGTCGGCCGGTTCGACAACGTCACCGATTACGCCGAGCTCTTCGCCGACTTCATCGGCCCGTTCCACGACCTACGTGGCATCAAATCCAAGCCAGCCTGCCTGGAAGAGGATCCTGTTATCGGCTACCCCGCAGGACAGGCATTGGCGCGGGAGATCCTGGCCGGCAACGGCAACGGCATTATTTATCCCTCGGTACGTCGTCCGAACGGCACGTGCCTCGTGGCACTGCGTCCTGATCTGGTGCAGAACGTGCGCCAAGGCGCCGTCTGGCGGATGGAATGGCAGGGAGCGCCGGACCCGATCATCACGAAGGCGACCCGCTGATAGATAGCCATCAAGGGCTTAGCGCGCTCTATCCCCCTCAGCAGGGCCTATGGTTTGTCGTACCCGAGATACCCGGCCAAGCCCTGCATCGCCTCGTAGATCTCCCGGCCCGTCTCCTCATTGACGATCACGGTTTTCCCGTCCACGACGAAGTACATCAGGTTCTCGCCGTAGAAGGAGGAGCGCCCGAATTCGAGATCGATTTCGGCGCCGGCCTTCTTCTTGTCCTTGAGGGTTGTCAACCGGCATCGGAATGGGCCCCCGGATCGGCCCCGAAAAGGGACCCCCTTGAGCGCGTGAGCGGGTCGTCCAGGTAGTCCACAGGAGGGCCC
>JAEYOB010000002.1 GCA_023412175.1 Pseudomonadota bacterium
GTGTCGGCGCGTTCCGCCGCCACGCCCGTGGCCGAAGGCAGCCGGCGTCCCTGGGTGGCCCGCGCCGACGGCCTCCGCGCCGACGGCCAGGTGCAGCGCCGGTTCCTGACCCGGGAGACGGTCGGCCGCACGGCACAGTTCCGCCTCGCCGGCCCCGGCGTCTACGAATTCCGGAACTTCGGCCGCGACGGGAGCGCAGCCGGGTTCTTCCGGCTCGACACCGACGGCGCTCTGACCCCGCTGGAGCGTAACGCCGCCCTGGCCTTGCTTGGGCCGGCGGTGGCGGGTCCCTGGGCGGCGCGGCGCCGCTCGGAGGAGGCGGTGCCCCCCGTGGTGCCGCCGCAGTTCTCGCTCGGTGCCCCGGAATCACTCGATGACGCCCTCTCGGCTGGCGGAGCCGTCGCCCGGGTGCGCGAGCAATTGCCGGCCGGCGCCGAGGCCCGCGAGGCCTGGCGCGAGGCCTGGAGGGCGCGGTCGGAGAAACTGGCGGCGCTGCCCGCCGATCCGGACTACGACACCTACGCGGCCCTCTGCGACCAGGCGGCCCCGGCTTTGTGGTCACGCGGCTTCGAACGGGCCGACGTGGCGATCGCAACCTCCGACGGCCCGTATCGCCTTCCCGGCTTCGTCAAGCCCGGCCTCGGTCTGGGAATCATCCCCGCCGGCCTGCCGGAGACCTCGCCGGGAGCGGCCGGCCTCGGCGTTCCGCGCACCAGCGTGCACGCCGCGCGCACTGGGCTGGAGGACATATCCTGGGGGTTGGTGCACGAATCCACGGGCTCGGCGCTGCGCCTCGGCCACGCAGGACGGCACGGCGACTTCCGGCTGCCGGAGTCCGCTGCGCAGGCGGCCGATGCCCTCGCCGATGTGACCTCCTGGGTGACGCTCGACGAGCGCTTCTCCAGCGACTTCCGCTATCGCAACCAGATCCTGATCGAGGTGCGCAAGCGGCTTGAGCCGGTCCAGAAGGCCGATCAGGCCGCGTGGCGCGAGGCGGTCACCGCGACCAGCGAACCGGCGCTGCAGACCCGGGGGTTCGACACCGAAACGGTCTGGTGGATCGGCGTCAGGGACGGCGCCGACCCTGCCGTTCCGCTCGACGAACGGCTGGTCTACGCCTTCCCGGACCGCGACGCGGCGACCGAGCAGCACGCGGAGGACGTGGCGCCCGTCCATGTACGCTTCCGCAAGCCGGTGGCCGACCTGCGCAGCGGTTCCGCCATCGAGCGCGACGAGGTGGCGCGCACCGTCCTGTACGACTGGTGGCAGCGCAACGGCGAGATCGTCCAGGAGGGGATCGCCCACTACATCATCGAAGGTGTCGACGACCGCGAGGAACTGGTCGACCGGCTCGCCGATGTCGACCGCGAGCGCATCGAGCGGGAATGGGGGGCGATCGACGAGATCCCCGACGACGACCTGATGACGGCCGTCCACACGATCCTCGCGGAGTCGTTCACCGAGAACGATTTCCTCGATGCCGTCGCCGAGGGCCGCTGGATCGATCTGTCGCCCGAGTGGTGCGGCGACGCGCTCGACAGCATCCTCGCCGACCTGGAGCATGCCGGTTACGGCGCCGTCCACTACCACACGGACTATTACGGCGGCGCAGAGGGCAATCTCGCCGTATTCGACCCCGCCGACATCGCCCTCGCTCCCGGTCTTATCCGGGACGCGATGGCGCAATGCGCCGCGGTAAAGGATGCAGAAGCACGCCGCAAGGCTGATTGGGAAGCCGCCCGCACCGCGCGCGAACGCGAGGCGCTCCAGGCGCGGCGCGCCAAGGAGATCGAAGGCTTCAACATCGAGACGCTCCGCGGCGAAGGCTTCGATATCCGGCGCGTGCTGTGGGTCGGCGTGCCCAATCCCGAACTGCCGGAGTTCGCCCGCCTCGCCGACCGGAAGGGGCGCGTCACGCTCTACACGGACCGCGCCGACTGCGCCGCCTTCGCCGAAGGCGCCGCCGACGGGCTGACGGCGCCGGCACCGGTGTACCTGCGCCCCGGCATCACCGCGGATCTCACCGCCGCGGTCTGGCCGGACGCGTTGCGGCAGGCCTTGTCGGCATGGTGGTCGAACGAGGCGGCCACGCTTGGGGCCGGCGAACAGCCGCAGAGCGTCGAGGCGTGGTTCGCCGCCAACGGCGTGAGCGGATTGAACGGGCTGGAGCGGGTCGTGCGCGACGGTTCCTGGCACCGCCTGCGCGACGGCAAGGCCTTGCGCGACGCGTTGCTCGACGGCTTGGCCGACGCGGACTACGACACGGTGGTCCTGCACGACCGTCCCGACGCCGGCCCGGTCACTGTCAGGCTCGGTCAGGGTTACGATGCCGAGGATCTGGCGGTCGCCTGGGACCGCCCGGACGGTGCCGACCCGCTGCGCCGCTCCTACGGCCGCGACGCCACCGGCAATCTGCTGGCCACCGAGCGCACCGGAACGCTGTCGCTGGGACTCATGCGCCGGGCGGCGGAGGCCGGGGTCGAGATCGCGGCGCCGGCACTGGCGGCTCCGACCCAGGCCCCGGCGCTGGATCATAAGCGGTCCCTGGACCTCACCCCGCTCGACGACCGGCTGCTCGGGCGCCGCCTGGACGCCGAGGCGGAACCCGCGGTCCGCTCGCCGCTCGACCGGCAGGACGAGATCCTGCGCTTCGCCGAAGGGTGGGGCGGGTCGGAGACCGTGGTGTTCTGGCAGGTGCCGGACGCCGGATTCACCGCGCCGGGAGCGGCGCCTGCCGCCGTCCTGCGCGCCTTCGATGCCGACGCCCGCCGGGCGTTCGACGCGGCGCCGGACCTCAGCGGCTACATGGAGGCCGACGGCTTCGCCGAGCTGACGCTCGATCTGGAGCGCGCGGTGGGCGCCGCCCGGCGCCTCGCCGAACGCGGCGTGCCGGTGGTGCTCGCCACCATGTCGAAGGATGGCGACTACATTCAGTTGCGCGCACGTGACGGCAGCCGCAGCGATGTGTTCCCTCTCTACGCCTCCCTGACGGCCGAGGATCTCCTGAGCGGCGTCGATCCGGCCCGGCTGCGCGAGGAGCGGGCCGCCGGGGCGCCGGTCCTGGCGGCAGGGCCTGCCTTCGGGGCCAGCCGGTCGCCGGCCGACCTCTACAGGCCTGTCGCCATGGCGGCGCGCCGGGGTGAGATGCCGGCGGTGCGAGACGGCGACAGCTGGCTGATCGCCGGCTCCAACGCGGAGCGTGCCGCGGCGGCAAGCCCGCTGCTCCGCCAGCGCCTCGAGGGGCGCGGTCCATCGGCGGTTACCCGCTTCGCGGAATCGGAAGTGGCCGAAGTGGCCGTTGCGCTCGGCCGCGACCTGCTCCGCCTGGCGCTCGCCGAAGGACCGGACCGCAGCGGCTGGGATCTCGCCGCCGCCCCCGACGGACACGAGCCAACCAGACCGGCCCCAGGTACCGGTACCCCGATGCCGGAACGGCAGGGAGCCGCTTCTGGAGCCGCACAGCTCACACCAGAGTCTGGTGCCCGGACCGCCGGGCAGACTGCCGACCCGTTGAGCGGCTTGTCTCTCACCGCGACGGAGCGCGGACGGCTCGATGAGATGGTGCCGGTGCTCGCGGCCACGGACGGGGTAAGCGAAGCCGACATCCGGCACGTGTTCGCCGGGTTGATCGAGCGTAAGGGTCGCGGCGTCGTGAGCGAGCTGTACGGTGCGACGACCCTGCATCTCGCTGCGGTTCTGCGGGGAGCGGGCGAGCCGTGGGGCTCCCTGACCGCGGACACGAGCGAAACCGGATTTCAGCCGGTCGAGACGCTCGCCCGCCGGGCGCGCGGACTGAACCGCTGGCCGCTCACCGAGTCCCTCGTCGAGCGGGCGTCGGCCGACCTGAGCGGCGAGCTTGGCCGGGCTCTTCTGGACCTTGGCGTGCCGGCATCGGACGTCCCGGCGGATATCGCCGCACGTGTCGCCCGCCTGCGCGACCTAGCGT
>JAEYOB010000051.1 GCA_023412175.1 Pseudomonadota bacterium
GCTTCGGCTATCCGGCCTGCCCGAACCTGGAGGACCAGAAGCACCTGATGACGCTGCTGGGCGCGGAACGCATCGGCGTCGAACTGTCGGACGAGTTCCAGCTCCATCCGGAGCAGAGCACATCCGCCATCGTCGTGCACCACCCGCGGGCCAAGTACTTCAGCGTGTGATGGCAGACCTCCACCGCCACCGTGTTATGGTGGCGGTGGAGGTATCCATCCCATGACCATTCCCGCACCCTTCGCCTTGCATGCCGAAATCGTCCGGCCGGAGTGGATCGACTACAACGGCCACATGAACGTGGCCTACTACCTGCTGGCGTTCGACCACGCGACCGACGCGGTGCTCGATCATTTCGGGATCGGCAAGGAATACGCGGAGTCCCAGGGGCGCTCGATGTTCGTGGTCGAGGCGCACCTGACCTACGCGCGCGAAGTGACGCAGGGCGACGGGTTGCGCTTCTCCTCGACGGTGCTGGCCGCCGACACCAAGCGGCTGCACCTGTTCCATGAGATGCGCCACGAGGGCGAGGGCTTCCTGGCCGCCACCGCAGAATTCCTGCTGCTGCACGTGGATCTGGCCGACCGCCGCGCCGCGCCGTTCGGGGATGAGAGCCGTGCCCGGTTGGCCGCCGCAGCGGAGGTGCATGCGGCGCTGCCGCGCCCGCCGCAGGTGGGCCGCGCGGTAGGGCAGGCGCGATAGGGTTTGGCATTCCGTGCCCGCTCTCCTATCTCTTGCGGCATGAAACGGACAATTTTCGCAGCCTTCGTGCTGATTGCCACCACTATCCCGGCCGAGGCGGCGTGCACCGATCCGGCGCAGCCCAAGGTGAATTGGCGGCGCTGCTACTTCGACGGTGGGGAACTGCACGGAGCAAACCTGACGGGCGCCGAACTGCGTGATGCCACCTTCGCCCGTGCCACCCTCAAGGATGCCGTGCTGACCGAGGCCGATGCCTACCGGGCCAAGTTCGTCAGCACCGTCCTGACGGGAGCCAAGCTCGACCGCGCAAGGCTGATCGAGGCGGACTTCACCCGCGCCGATTTGGACGGCGTGTCCCTGCGCGATGCCGATCTGCGCAACGCCAAGCTGGTGGGGGCGACGCTGAAGCGCGCCGACTTCACCGGAGCCAAGCTGGGCGGTGCGGATTTCCGCCACGCCGATCTGACCGGCGCCACCTGGGTCGATGGCAAGAAGATTTGCGGAGAGAACTCGGTCGGCCAGTGCAACTGAAGTCGGCGCGGCCTTTTGCCCTTGTTCACGAAAGACTCTTGCCGCGCGCCGAATTGCCAAGATACCGTGCGCGGCGTCTTGAGCAGGGGTGACAGGGCCGTGGCGTACACCGACGATTTCGAAAAGGCGGGCGAGCTGGCGGCCCGGGCGATGAGCCGCATGCTGGCCGACCGCCTGCCGCCCAACCCGGAGAACTTCACGCTCTGGTACGCCTACCACAGCGGCCAGTTGCCCGATCTGACGCGCGCCGTCGATATGGCACAGCGCGAGGGTGGCACCCTGACCCAGGCGCATTGCGATGAGCTGTTCAAGCGCTTCTTCACGCTCGACGCCGAGGCGCAGGCGATCCGTGAGACTAGCGAGAAGGCGCGCTCGGCGCTCGGCAAGATCCTGGAACTGCTGAATGCGGCCGGCACCGACACCAACCGCTACGGCCACGCGCTGGCCGGCTTCCAGGGCGACCTGGACGAGCCGATGTCCATGGAGGACCTGCGCGCCATGGTCGCCGCCATTGCCGCCGAGACCACGGCCATCGTCGAGCAGCAGACCCGGCTGCAATCTCAGCTCCTCGACTCCAGCCAGCAGTTGGCGGAGATGCGCGTCAACCTCGACACCGCGCGGCGCGAGGCGATGACCGACGGTCTGACCGGCATCGCCAACCGCAAGGCCTTCGACATCACGCTGAACGAGGCGGCGCGCGACGCCGGGCAGGACGCCCTGCCGCTGACGCTCCTGATGGTCGACATCGACCATTTCAAGACCTTCAACGACACGCACGGCCATCTGGTGGGCGACCACGTGCTGCGTCTGGTCGCCAAGATGCTGACCGAGTGCATCAAGGGCCGCGACACCGCGGCGCGCTACGGCGGTGAGGAGTTCGCCATCATTCTGCCGCGCACCGGCCTGGACAACGCGCTGAAGGTCGCCGAACAGATCCGCGCCAGCGTCGGCTCGCGGCAGATCGTCAACAAGTCGCGCGGCTCGTCCTATGGAACCGTGACGCTGTCCATCGGCGCCGCGCAGTACCGTGCCGGCGAGCCTCTGGCCGATCTGGTCCGCCGTGCCGATGCGGCACTCTACACCGCCAAGCGCTCCGGGCGGAACCGGGTGTGCGGGGAGGAGTGAAGCGGCCCATGCGCGTGGTGATGGTGCTGGGCCTGCTGGCTTTGCTTGCCGGCTGCAACACGTGGGACGGCCTGCGCCAGGACGTCAGGGTCGGTGCCGCGGCCGTCGAGCGCACTGCGACCAAGGTGAAGAACAAGCTGTAGGACGCCCCAGGCGTCGGCGCGGCCTACGCCACCTTGCGCACCCACACCGCGTTGTCGTGGAACGCCGCGCCGCCGGCTGGCGGTACCGGCTGCGGGGAGGTGAGGGCGTTGATGCCCACGCCCTCCACGAAGGCGCTGCCGGGCCAGATGCCCTCCACCGCCACCACGC
>JAEYOB010000069.1 GCA_023412175.1 Pseudomonadota bacterium
GCCCTGCCCGGGCTCGGAGCGCGCGATCACCGGATGGCCCAGCAGCACCGACAGCCGCCGGACGATGGCGAGCCCCAGGCCCAGACCCTTCTCGCGGGCGCGTTCGGGGTTGCCGACCTGAGGGAACACCTCCCAGATGCTGTCCATGTGCTCGGCCGGAATGCCGATGCCGGTGTCGTGCACCTCGATGGACAGGGTCTCGCCGTCCGGGCGGCATTGGACGCGCACGCCGCCGCGCGGCGTGTAGCGGATGGCATTCTCGACCAGGTTGCGCAGCAGCTGGGCCAGCAGCGTCGGGTCGCTGAGCACCACGGCGTCGCACGGCTCCACGCTCCAGGTCAGCGCCTTGTTGGCGGCGATCCGGGCGTAGGCGGTGTCGAGCGCGTCCAGAAGGTCGCCCACGGGCACGCTGCGGACCTCGGCGGTGACCGAGCCGGCGTCCAGGCGCGAGACGTCCAGCAGGCTGTCCAGCAGCCCCTTCATGGCCTCCAGCCCCTTGTGCAGGGCGCCCAGCGTGCTCAGCGCCTTGTCGTTACCGGCCGCCTGCGCCTCCAGCACGTGGGCGAACAGGAACAGCGACTGCAAGGGCTGGCGCAGGTCGTGGCTGGCTGCGGCGAGGAACTTCGACTTGGCGAGGTTGGCCTGTTCCGCAGCCTCCTTCGCCTCGGCCAGCTCGCGCTCGATCCGCTTGCGGTCGGTGATGTCGACGATGCCGGAGTAGATGTAGCTCCTGCCGTCGATCTCCACCGGCAGCATCGACACGATGACGTCGCACAGGCTGCCATCCTTGGCCTTCAGGCGGGTCTCGAAGGCGGCGCGCATGCCGGAGTCGATCAGGTCGGCGTGCGCCTGCATGATGGCGTCGCGGCCGTGCTCGGCCTCGATGTCGGCAGTGGTCAGGCGGGCGAACTCGGCGCGGGAATAGCCGAGGATCTGCGGCGAGCGGTCGTTGAAGGCGACCATGCGCAGCGTGCCCGGCTCGATCATCATGACACCGAAGGGGGCCGCCTCGAACAGGCGCCGGAAACGTTCCTCGCTGTTGCGCAGCGCCGTCTCCACCGCCTGCCGGCGCGAGACGTCCTCGACGATGCACAGCCGGTACGGGCCCCCGTCGGTGCCGCCGTGCACCAGGGACGAGGTGATGCGCGCCCACACCCGGCCGCCGTCCTTGCGGATGTAGCGCTTCTCGCAGGCAAAACGGTCGATCTGCCCGGCCAGCAGGCGCCGCAACGGCTCGCGCTCGCCCGCGAGGTCGGCGGCCTCGGTGATCTCCTCGTAGTGGCGTCCGAGCAGCTCGTCGCGGTGATAGCCGAGGATGCCGCACAGGGTTTCGTTGACGTCGACGATCCGGCCGTCGAGGTCAATGCGCTTGATGCCCACCGCCGCCTGCTCGTAGACCGAGCGGAAACGCTCCTCGCTGGCGCGCAACGCCGCTTCGGCGCGCTGCAGGGCCGCCAGATGCTCCTCCTTGGCGACCAGGGTGGACTCGGCATAACGCCGCCGCAGCACCTCGGCCTGCAGCCGGTCCTCGCGCCGCCGGGCGAACTGCACCATGGCGGCGAGCAGAAGGGATGTCGCCACCGCCAGCGCGGCCACCACCATCGTGCCGCGGCGCCACGGTTCCAGCACCGTGTCGCGATCCAGGCCGACCGTGATGTACGCCGGATAGGGGCCGAGCTTGGCCTGGAAATACATCCGCTCGCGCCCATCCGCGGCCGAGCGGAAGCTGTAGTGCCCGCTCCTTTCCCCCGATGCGACGAGCTCGTAGAAAGGCGAATCCGCCGGGATCCGCGGCGCCAGTTCCTTCAGGGCCGGATAGCGCGCCAGGATCTCGCCGTCGGTGCGCAGAATGCCCACGATGTGCGGCTGGCTGCCCAGCACGCCGCTCCAGAAATCGCCGAAGAAGTCGAGCGAGGTGGTGACCAGGATCACGCCGTCGAAGGCTTCGCCGCCGCGCCGCCGGCTGAGGTTGAAGTTGAAGGTGCCCTTCAGCTTCCCCTGGATCATCCGCCCGAGATGGGTAACGTCGCGCTCCTTCAGCACCTGGAAGTACTCGCGCTCGGTCACCATCGAGTACGGCATCGGGAAGAAGTCGGCGCTGTTCACCGTCCGTCCCTCCGGCCGCACCAGCCACAGCCCGTCGATGTGCGGCGAGGCGTCGGCGAGGGAACTCAGCAGTGTGTGGATGGACTCCGACCGCTCGATCTCGTCCCACGACAGCCCGGCGATATGGGTGTCGATCTGGGCGATGACCTGCTCCTGCACCTCGAACACCCGCAAGGCATGCTCGCGCAGGACGGATGCCGTCTGCGTTCCCTCGGCCGACGCGCGTTCCAGCGTCTGCTCGTAGGAACGCCACGCGATGGCGCCGGCGACTGCCGGCGGCAGCATCAGGGAGACCCAGAAGAGGATGGTGAGCGGACGCATGCGTCAACAAGATAGTGGGAAGGGGGCGGGATGCCGCAACGACTTTATGCCGTATGCTGAATCTCAGACTGGAACGGGTACGTCCCGGCACTGCGGATCATGCGGCGGTCTCCACCGCCAGCCCTTCCGGCAGCACGCGGTTGCGCCCCTGGCGCTTGGCGGCGTAGAGCGCCTGGTCGGCGCGGCCGAGCAGCTTCGACACCTCGTCCTCCGGGCGCAGTTCGGCAACGCCGGCACTGATGGTGAAGTCGACGGAACCGGCGGCCTCGTGCATCCGTTGCGCGCCGACCATCTCGCGCAGCCGCTCCATGACGGGCAGCGCGGCGTCGATGCCGGTCTCCGGCAGCACAATGCCGAACTCTTCCCCGCCAAGCCGGCCGATCACGTCCGAGGCCCGCAGGGCTTCCCGGCAAAGCGCCGCGAAGCGGCGAAGCGCCTCGTCGCCGGCAGCGTGCCCGTGGGTGTCGTTGATGGCCTTGAAGTGGTCCAGGTCGACCATGGCGACGCAGAGCGGCCGGCCATAACGCCGGGCGCGCTCGGCCTCGGCGTCCAGCCGTTCCAGGAAGTGACGGCGGTTGGCCAGCTCGGTCAGGCTGTCCATGACGGCGAGGCGTTGCAGTTCCGCCTCCAGCCGCTTGCGCCCGGTGATGTCGCGGGTAACGCCCTGCAGCCCGGTGAAGCGCCCCCCGGCGTCAAACAGGGCGGTGGCGCACACCTCGCTTTGGGAGGTGGCGCCGTCCTTGTGCGCGTGCTCCAGTTCCATGCGCAACGCCACCGGCCCCACGGTCTCGCCGCGCGCCGCCGAATCGCAGGCGGCAAGGATCAGGCGGTAGGCGTAGGCGAAGGTTTCCGGCGTCAGGCCGTCCTGGATGTGGCGGCCGAGCATTTCCTCCACCCGGAAACCGCGCAGGCGTTCGATGGACGGGCTGACGTAGGTGTAGCGCAGGTCGGGATTCACCGACCACACCACGTCGCTCATGTTGTCGGCGAGGATGCGCAGCTTGCGCTCGCTCTCGCGCACGGCGTCCTCGGCGCGCTTGCGGCCGGTGATGTCGTTGATGCCGACGATCATCGCCGGCTCGCCGTCGAAAATGGTGCGGGCGGCCGACACCAGCGCGACGAACGGCTCTCCTTCGTGGCGGCGGAACCCCACCTCCATATCGCGGGCGTGACCGTCGCGCGCGACGATCTCCAGCAGGCGCTCGCGCTCCGCCGCATCGAGCCAGTAGGCCGGGGCATGGACGCCGATCATCCGTTCGCGGGTGGACTCCAGCAACCGCTCCGCCGGGCTGTTCACAAACAGCAGGCAGTGGGTGCGCAGACTGGTGACGAAGAGGGGGACCGGCGTGTCTTCCAGCACCAGACGCAACTGCTCCTCGCGCTCCGTCAGCGCGGCGGTACGGTCGGCGACCGTCTGCTCCAGCGTGCCGACGATGCGGCGCAGGTCGCGCTCGGCCCGTCGGCGGTCGTTGGCCTGGGCTCCACAGGACAGGACGATCAGCGCCGTGGTGACGATGAAGACCCCGACGAACAGCATCGGCGTCTCGATGCCCGTTGCCGCGAACGGGCCATGACCCATGGCGGTGCCCCCCACCATCAGCAACACCAGCACGCTGAACAGCGTGTAGGCATCGCGCAGCAGGAAGCGCATCGCCGTCCAGGCCAGCGGCGCCAGCAGCAGGAACGGCAGCGCGGCGTTCGACTGATCGACGACCCGCACGCTGGTGAACAGCGCCGCACCGCCGGCCAGGGTCACCACCGACACCGCCGTCAACTCGACCAGCCTGCCACGGGCGGCCCCGATGCCGCGGTCGAGCATCCACAGCAGCACGGCCGGTGCCAGCACCAGCGTGCCGCCGGCATCCGACAGCCACCAGCGCACGAAGACCGGCAGCGCGCGGTCGGCCGGCACCGCCCCGGCCACAAACAGCACCGCCACTCCGCAGCCCGCGGTCAGCGCCGCATGCACGCCGATGACGCCCAGCACAAAGGACGCCACCGGCCGCAATCCGGGAAGCGGCGTCAGCGGTCCGGCCAGCCGCTGTGCCAACAGCACGCCCGCCACCGGCCCGAGCGCATTGCCCACCGACACGCCGGCCGCCTCGATCAAAGTGGCGTCGAACACCACGTGGTTGGCCGCCAGCGAGCCCAGGAAAATGCCCGGCCAGGCCTTCCAGCCCAGAACCATGACGGCGGCGACCGACAGGCTGGCCGCCGGCCACAGCGGCGCCGGGAAGAAACCGGCTTGGCGGAAGAACAGGTCGGTGAGGACGCCGAGCGCGAAGTACGCCGCCGCAGACACGGTGTTGGCGCACAGCAGGGCGGCCGGCCGATCCGCCCAGCGGACACCGCGTTGCACCAATCCGGCCGCGTTCGTTCCCTTGCCCTGCATGGGGTTCCTTCGCCCCTTTCGACGCTCCGCTTCTACCACTTCCACGCCGCGATTCGTGCGTGCAATTTTACAAAAATGCACAACCGGGCGCCGCCTGGGCGGCCGACGACCGCATGTGGCACGCAAATCGTACCGTCCCCGTCCATTTTCCCGGCCTGCGATTTACAAATCGTCACCGCTGACCGGGGACTCGGGGGGGTGCGTGAGGAATGCCCGCCGGTGTTGTTGCGCACCAAGCGGAAATGCACGGTATCGGAGGATGCATGATCAAGGCGGTGATCTTCGACGTGGACGGCACGCTGGTCGATACGGTGGACCTGCACGCCCGGGCATGGCAGGAAACGTTCGAGCACTTCGGCTACCCGACCAGATACGAGGACGTGCGTTCGCAGATCGGCAAGGGCGGCGACCAGCTCATGCCGGTCTTCGTCCCGGAGGAGGATCTGGAGTGCCGGTATGAGGAGATCGATTCCTTCCGCTCGGATCTTTACAAGCGCAAGTACCTGGACAAGGCGCGCGGCTTCCATCGCACCCGGGCGCTGTTCCAGCAGCTGCTATCCGATGGCAGGAAAGTCGCGCTCGCCTCCTCGGCCAAGGGCGACGAGCTGGCGCACTACAAACGCGCCGCCGACATCGACGACCTCGTGGATACCGAGACCGCCTCGGAGGACGCCGACAGGTCCAAACCGCACCCGGACATCTTCGAAGCGGCGCTGGACAAGCTGGGCGTGGCACCCGGCGAGGCGGTGGTGGTCGGCGACACGCCTTGGGACGCCAAGGCGGCGACCAGGGCCGGCATTCCGGTCATCGGCGTGCTGAGCGGCGGCTTCTCCGAGAAGGATCTGCGCGCCGCCGGCTGCCGCGAGGTATGGCGCGACCCGGAGGATCTGCTGAAGCACTACCACCAAAGCCTCGTCGGGGAAGGCTGAACGGAACCTTCGCCTTGGCGGGACGGTTGCTTGGACACGCCAAGAACCACGGGAGCCACGCCATGAGCGTCGAGAACACGATCCGCGACACCTACGACACGGTGTTCGGCGGTGAGCGCAACCTGTCCACCCTGGAGCGCGTTACCTCCGTGGGTCTGGGGCTGATCATGGCGGCGGCCGGCGTCAACCGCGCCGACCTGCCGGGCGCCGTCATGGGCCTTACCGGCGGCGCGCTGGTCGCCCGCGGCATGAGCGGCCACTGCCCGATCAAGTCCGCCCTCGGCCACGACGGCCATCGGCAGATGGCTCACCATCACGACACCGGCATCGGTGAAGCCGCCCACGAGGCACGGCACGACCGGGCGATGGCGACGCACGCGATGTAGCGGCGTTTTCCCTCCCCCGCCCCTCCCCGCTCCGCCGGGGAGGGCTTTCTGGGCAGGCGGCGGCAGTCTCCCGCTCCTGCCCGCGATCGTCAGGCGTGCAGACTCAGCGAGGATGGGAACAGTTCCAGTTCCCGTGGCACGAAGGACGGCCGCAGGCCGCCCAACATCTCGGTCACCACGCCCACGGCGTCGAGCAGGGACTGCGGCGCGAAGGGCTTGTGCAGGAAGCCCAGCGCGATGTCGCGCACCCCCTCCGCATGATGGTCGAAACCGGTCACCAGCAGCGAGTGCACACCCAGTGTCGAGCGCAGGCGGCGGCTCAGGCTCGCCCCATCCTCACCGCCGGCCAGGAGCATGTCGACGAGCGCCAGATCGGGACGCTCGCGTTCGGCCAGGCGCATCGCCTTGGCCGCATCGCGCAAGGGTCCGACGACGGTGTAGCCCGCCTTTTCGAGCACAGCCTTCATGGCCGGCCCGATGAGCGGATCGTCTTCGACTATCAAGAGCTTCAACGTGGGTTCCTACCGATATGGAGCGCAGGCCGCTCCAACATGGTAAGAGAACGGTCCAATTCAACGTCGGGATCCATGCCCCCGCCGTTGGGCCATCTACCGATGGAGCGTTGCGGAACCTCCGGCAGGCACTATGTTTCGCGCAGGATCCCGGCTGCGCATCGGCACGGCGGGCGCCCCCGTCACCGGGCAACAACCCTCACGCCATCGGGGAAAAATTCCCCCCATTCGTTCTCCACACGCGCGCTGGCTGTGTTAAGGTCAACGCGGGCCCGGCCGAACCGGAAACCCCGATCACCATTCAAGGAGATTTGAGATAGCCAAGCTCTACGATGCGGACCCGGTCCGCGAAGGTCCGCGGCTCAACCGGGAAATCACCGCGCGCACGGTGCGCCTCGTCGGCGCCAACGGAGACATGATCGGCATCGTGTCGCTGCGCGATGCCTTCGACGCCGCCGCCGACGCTGGCCTCGACCTGGTCGAGATTGCGCCGCAGGCCGAGCCGCCGGTCTGCAAGATCCTCGACTACGGCAAGTTCCGGTTCGAGGAGCAGAAGCGTGCCAACGAGGCCCGCAAGAAGCAGAAGGTCATCGAGATCAAGGAGATCAAACTCCGTCCGAACATCGATGACAACGACTACGACGTGAAGATGCGCGCCGCGACCAGGTTCCTCGAGGAGGGGGACAAGGTCAAGGTGACGATGCGTTTCCGCGGCCGCGAGATGGCGCACCAGGACATCGGCATGAACGTGCTGATGCGTGTCCGCGACCGTCTGGAGTCGCTGGCGAAGGTCGAGCAGATGCCCAAGCTCGAAGGCCGCCAGATGATCATGGTGCTCTCGCCGAGGTGAGAGCACCCTTTCACCGCGGGCGGCGGGACGGCTTTCGCTGCCCCGCCGCGGAGCGGTTCAAGCTTCTGCTGCCGCCAGTTCCGGCACAAGGG
>JAEYOB010000105.1 GCA_023412175.1 Pseudomonadota bacterium
CCGTTCCCCTGGATCGACGTCCTCATCATTCTGGCGCTTGTCGCCCTGAATGGTGTTTTCGCGATGAGTGAGCTCGCCATCGTCTCTGCCCGCAAGGCTCGTCTGGAGGCGATCGCCCGTGGCGGCAACCGGGGCGCCCGTGCTGCGCTCGCCCTTGCCGCCGATCCCGGCAAGTTCCTTTCCACCGTTCAGATCGGCATCACGCTGATCGGCATCATCGCCGGCGCCTACGGCGGTGCCACGTTGGCGGAGCGGCTGGGGGGGACGCTGAACACCGTGCCGTGGATCGCCCCGCACGGGGGGGAGGTGGCCTTCGCGCTGGTGGTCGCCGGCATCACCTACCTGTCGCTGATCGTCGGCGAGCTGGCGCCGAAGCGTCTGGCGCTGGTCAACGCCGAGGGCATCGCCGTGTCGGTGGCCGGGCCGATGCGGGCGCTGTCCAGGGTGGCGCTGCCGCTGGCGTGGCTGCTCGGCGCCTCGACGGAGGCGCTGCTGCGGCTGCTGCGGCTGCCCACCACCCGCGAGCAGACGGTGACCGAGGAGGAGGTCAAGAGCCTCATCGCCGAAGGCACGCAGTCCGGCGTCTTCGACCCGGCCGAACGGCAGATGATCGAGGGGGTTCTGCGCCTCGCCGACCGGACGGTGCGCGCCATCATGACGCCGCGGCCGGACGTGCTGTGGCTCGACCCCGACGATTCGCCCGATGCCATCGCCACGGAGATCCGCGACGGCGGCTATTCGCGCTTCCCGGTCTGCAAGGGCGACATGGACGAGGTGCTAGGCATCGTCTCGACCAAGGCGCTGCTCGACCAGACGCTGCGCGGGCGCAGGCTCGACCTGCGCGCCGCGCTGGTGCAGCCGCTGATCGTGCACGACGGCACGCCGGTGCTGCGCCTGCTGGAGCTGTTCAAGCAGTCCACCGTGCACATGGCCGTGGTGGTGGACGAGTACGGCAGCGTCGAAGGCATCGTCACCCTGACCGACATCCTGGAGAGCATCGCCGGCGAACTGCCCGAGGCCGGGCAGGAGGCCGATGGCGGGGTGATCCGGCGCGAGGACGGTTCGTGGCTGGTCGACGGCATGCTGCCGGTGGACGAGGTGGAATCGCTGGTCGGGGTGCCGGACCTGAAGGGGGAGGGGACCTACCACACCCTGGCCGGCTTCGTTCTGGAGCGGATCGGCCACGTGCCGACGCCGGCCGAGAATTTCCTGTGGCGCGGCCACCGCTTCGAGGTGGTGGACATGGACGGCCGCCGCATCGACAAGGTGCTGATCCAGCGCATCGACGAAAACCCGGAGCCGTAAGGCTTCGCGCGACGGACGGCAGGGTCGCGGTTCGAAGGCGCCGGATGGCTTCCATCCGGCGTCTTCGATATCAGAACTCGCTCACCCCGGTCCGCGAGATGCGGACCTCGCGGTGCACCGACACGCTGAGCAGGAAGCCGACGCAGACCAGCAGCGTCATCATCGCCGTGCCGCCGTAGGACATCAGCGGCAGCGGGATGCCCACCACCGGAATCAGGCCCATCACCATGGCGACGTTGACGAACAGGTAGAGGAAGAACTGCGTCGTCAGCCCGACGCCGACCAGCCGCCCGAACTGGTTGCGGCAGGACAGCGCGATCACCACGCCGTAGATCAGCAGCAGGAAATACAGCAGCAGCACCACCAGCGCGCCGACCAGCCCGAACTCCTCGGCCAGCACGACGAAGATGAAGTCGGTGTGCTTCTCCGGCAGGAACATGAGCTGGCTCTGCGAGCCCATCATGAAGCCCTTGCCGAACATGCCGCCGGAGCCCAGCGCGATCTTCGACTGGATGATGTTGTAGCCGCGCCCGAGCGGGTCGGTCTCCGGGTCGAGGAAGGTGTAGACGCGGTTGCGCTGGTAGTCGTGCAGCATCTCCCAGCCGATGGGGATGGCGGCCAGCCCCACGGCGATGGCGACGGCGAACTTCCACAGCCGCACCCCGGCCGTGAAGAACACCGCGCCCGAACCGAGGATCAGCAGCAGCGAGGTGCCCAGGTTCGGCTGCAGCAGCACCAGCCCGACCGGCGCGAACACCAGGAACAGCGGCGGGATCAGCATCAGCGGCTTGCCGATCTGCTCCAGCGTCAGCCCGTGGAAATAGCGCGCCAGCGCCAGCGCCATCGCCGGCTTCATCAGCTCCGACGGCTGGAGGACGAAGAAGCCCAGGTTGATCCAGCGCTGCGCGCCCATGCCGATGTGGCCCATGATCTCCACGGCCACCAGCAGCAGGAACACCACGAAGTAGATGGCGTAGGCGAGCCGCATCCAGATGCGGATGTCCACCAGCGCGATGCCGATCATCAGCACCAGGCCGGGCAGGGCGCGCACGAGCTGCGCCTTGGCCCACGGGTCCCACTGGCCGCCGGCGGCGGAGTAGAGCAGCGCCACGCCGATGCCGGAGATGACGCAGACCAGGAGCACCAGCCCCCAGTTGATCATGCGGATCTTGGCGCCGAGCGTCAGCGTCGGGCGTTGCGGCGACAGGCCGCCGGAGTGGTTCTGAAGGAGAGCGGCCATGTCCCGCGCGGTCTACCGTTTCCGCCGGCTGGTCGTCCGGCCGGGCGGCGGGATACTGCACCAGGACGGGGCGCGCGGTAAAGCCGTCCGCGGCTCCCGCCCCAGGAAGACCACGGACCGGCGGCCTTCGCCGGACCGCTTCGCGGCGTCAGCGCGCGTCCGGCGCGTAGCCCCTGGTGAACAGGGTGACCGTGGAGTCGACCTGCCGGTTCACCTCCGCCTCCGGCAGCGCGTCCTCGATGCACAGGATGAAGCGCGTGTGGATGTGCGCCTTCAGCAGGCCGAAGAACTGCTCGGCCGCCAGTTCGGGATCGGGGATGCGCAGCTGGCCGCGGCGGTCGACCTCGCGCAGATAGGCGGCCATCTCCCGGAGCGAACGCGCCGGGCCGGATTCATAGAAGGCGCGCGCCAGCTCGGGGAAGCGGTGCGCCTCGGCCACCACCACCCGGTAGGCGGACAGCGCCTGCGGCGACAGCAGCATCTGCATGAAGCGCCGGCCGATGACGCGCAGCGCCTCGGTGACGTCCATGCAGCCGATGTTGCTGCAGGTCATGTCGCCCATCTGGGCGCGGCATTCGCACGCCACCATGGCGGCGAACAGTTCGTCCTTGCTGCGGAAGTGGGCGTACAGCGTCGCCTTGGACACGTTGGCGGTCTTCGCTACCGTGTCCATGCTGACGGCGCCGTAGCCGTTCTCCAGGAACAGCTTGCCCGCCGCCGCCAGGATCTGCGCCGGCTTGGACCCCGCCTCGGGGTTCGGCGCCACCACCTCCGCCATACCGTCCTCCCACCTCGTCGAAATCCGTTCCATGCCCTTAGTACTAAACCGTTCAGTTCAGTCTTGACAACACATAGGGACCGGTCCATGTTCCCGCAAGACAAAACTGAACGGTTCAGTTCGGTCCTGGCCGCGGGACTGGCGAGGGCCGCACCGCAGGGGTTAGATAAACATGGCCAAGGGCGTTCGGAAGATCATTCTGACGGGTGTCGCGGCGGCGGCGCTGGGCGGCGCCGGGTATGGCGGGTGGCACTGGTGGACGGAAGGGCGTTTCATCGAGTCCACCGACAACGCTTACGTGCAGTCGGACATCAGCGTGGTCAGCCCGAAGGTCGCTGGCTATGTGCGCGAGGTGCGCGTCGCCGAGAACCAGCAGGTGGCCGCCGGCGACGTGCTGGTGGTGCTGGAGGACCGCGACTTCCGCGCCAAGGTCGCCGAGGCCGAGGCCAACGCGGCGGCTCAGAAGGCGGCGCTGGGCAGCAACGGGCAGAAGCTGCTCTGGCAGCGCACGCAGATCGACCGCGCCGAGGCCGAGCTGGCCTCCGCCGAGGCCGAGCGGCAGCGCGCCGCGCAGGAATTCGCCCGCACCCGCTCGCTGGCCACCGACAACTGGACCTCGCGCCAGAAGCTCGACACCGCCGAGGCCGACCTGCGCAAGGCCGACGCCGCCGTGCTGAAGGCGCGCGCCGCGCTGGCTGCCGAGCGCGACCAGATCGGCGTGCTGGAGGCTGCCGGCACCGAGATCCGGGCGCATATGGAGCAGGCCGCCGCCGGCCTGGAGGCCGCCCGCAACGATCTCGACAACACGGTGGTGCGCGCCGGCGTGGACGGCGTGGTCGGCAACCGCGGCGTGCAGGTCGGCCAGTACGCGCGGCCGGGCGTGCAGATGCTGTCGCTGGTGCCGCTGCCCGACGTCTACGTGGTCGCCAACTTCAAGGAAACCCAGCTTTCCGGCATGCGGCCGGGGCAGCCGGTCCAGGTGACGGTGGACGCCTATCCGGGCCAGGGGCTGGCCGGCACGGTGGAGAGCTTCGCGCCGGCCTCGGGTTCCAAGTTCAGCCTGCTGCCGCCGGAGAACGCCACCGGCAACTTCACCAAGGTGGTGCTGCGGGTGCCGGTGCGCATCGCGCTGCCCAAGGACACGCCGCTGTCCGGGCTGCTGCGTCCGGGCCTGTCCGTGGTCGCCGAGGTGGACACCCGCGGCGCCACGGACAGCCCGCACCTCGCCGGCTCCGTGTTCGGCGTCGCCACCCCGTCCAAGGCAGTGGCGCTGAAGTAACGCAGCCGAAGCAACGCACTGGCACATTGCCTTCCAAGGTCTGCCATGACCGCCATCTCCGACACCGAGTCCGCCCGCGGCCTTGCCCCCCTCGATGGGCCGCGCGGCGTGGAGGGCCCCGCGTCCCGGTCGAATCCCCCGCTCCCCAGCGGCCGGGACGTGGCGGTCTCCCCTCCCGCTCCTCCGGTGGGCTCCCGCCCGCTCACCGCCCGCGACCTCGTCGGCTTCCTGGCGATGGTCGTCGGCATGTTCATGGCGATCCTCGACATCCAGATCGTCTCCTCCTCGCTGTCGGAGATCCAGGCCGGCCTGTCCGCCAGCGCCGACGAGATCAGCTGGGTGCAGACCTCGTACCTGATCGCCGAGGTCGTGATGATCCCGCTGTCGGGCATGCTGTCGCGCATCCTCTCGACGCGGGTGCTGTTCACGGTGTCGGCGCTGGGCTTCACCCTGACCTCCGTCGCCTGCGCCTTCACCAACGGCATCGAAACCATGGTGCTGTGGCGGGCGCTCCAGGGCTTCATCGGCGGCGCCATGATCCCCACGGTGTTCGCCGCCAGCTTCGCGCTGTTCCCGGCGGAGAGGCGTGCCGCCGTGTCGGTGGTCATCGGGCTGGTCGCCACCATGGCGCCGACGCTGGGGCCGACGCTCGGCGGCTACCTGACGCAGTCCTTCTCCTGGCACTGGCTGTTCCTGATCAACGTGGTGCCCGGCGTGCTGGTGACGGCGCTGGTGTGGAACTGCGTGGACTTCGACAAGGGCGACCGCTCGCTGCTGAAGGGTTTCGACCTGCTGGGGCTGGCGCTGATGGCGGTGTTCCTCGGCAGCGTCGAGTACGTGGTCGAGGAGGGCCCGCGCCAGGACTGGTTCGACGACGAGCTGATCGCCGTCTTCGCCGTGGTCGCGGTGGCGGCCGGCGTCGGGTTCTTCTGGCGCGTGCTGACCTACAGCCGGCCCATCGTCGAGCTGCGCGCCTTCCGCGACCGCAACTTCGCCATCGGCTCGCTGTACAGCTTCATCATCGGCATCGGGCTCTACGGCGCGGTCTACATCACGCCGTTGTTCCTGGCGCGGGTGCGCGGGCTGAACAGCCTTCAGATCGGCGAGATCATGTTCGTCACCGGCGCCTTCCAGTTCATGTCCGCGCCGATCGCCGGCTTCCTGTCCACCAAGCTCGACCTGCGGGTCATGCTCGCCATGGGGCTGACGCTGTTCGGCACCGGCGTCTGGCTGAACTCCGGGCTGACCGCCGAATCCTCCTTCTGGGAGCTGTTCGTGCCGCAGGCGGTGCGCGGGCTGTCGCTGATGCTGTGCTTCATCCCGATCAACACGCTGGCGCTCGGCACGCTGCCGCCCGAGCAGCTCAAGAACGCCTCCGGCCTGTACAACCTGATGCGCAACCTGGGCGGCGCCATCGGGCTGGCGGCGATCAACACGGTGATGATCGAGCGTTCGGCGCTGCACCTGAACCGCGTCGGCGACAACTTCAACATGGCGCGTCCGGCGGTGCAGGACATGCTGGACGGTCTGGCCGCCCGTTTCGACGGGCTCGTCCCCGATCCGCAGGCGGCGGCGGCCAAGATGCTGGCCGCGATGGTGCAGCGCGAGGCCATGGTGCTGACCTTCAACGACCTGTTCCTGGTGATGGCCGGCGTCTTCATGGCGGCGCTGCTGTTCATGCCGCTGGTGCGCAAGCCGCAGCAGAAGGCGGCGGCGGAACATTAGGCGGGGCGGGCCTTCGCGGGACCATAGGGGGCATTGCATTTGAAGTCCCCTCTCCCCGCTGGGGAGAGGGGCAGGGT
>JAEYOB010000106.1 GCA_023412175.1 Pseudomonadota bacterium
GCGCAGCCTTAACCGGTTCCACGGCCGGGCGGATCGCGCCGCCTGCCCCGGCGGAGCCGGCCGGCGGCTTGCGCCCTGTCGGCAGGTCCCTGAAACCTATCGTTTCAGGGGCGCTTCTGTTTCAATCCGGAAATCCACAAGACATATCCGGATAACAATCCATTCTTAGAGTTGCCTCCACCGGAAATCCATAAGGATTCCGGCAGCCGTGGGGGCGATGCATGGACCTGAGCCGGGGGTGGGGGGACGGAACGCGGAGCGTTGCCGCGCGTGCCCGGTCCCATGTCTGTGCTTTCCTTGCCGCCCGACCGGCGAACCCCCTGAATGACGGTGCCGAAGGTTTCTTCCAGCGAGGCAGCACGCCATGACGGCTGCCGCACCGGCACCTGCGCGTCAATCCAATTCGGCGTCAATTCACTTGCGCATTGAGGCGGCCATGCACCATCATGAATTCATCTCCAAGGCTGTTTCGACCGATCGTGAAATCACCTTGGAGGCCCTTCGTGTCTTCACTTATCTCAGCCGGCGCCTTCATTTCGATCGTTCCACCCCGGTTTTGCAGTCCGAACTCGCCGACGCGCTGGGCATGCAACGCCCCAACGTGAACCGCGCGATCAAGCTGCTGGAGACCAAGCAGATCCTTCTGCGCGAGTCCAAGCTGGGCCGGGCGATCACGTTCCGCCTCAATCCGGAACTGGGCAGCCGAGCGGCGTAGCTTGGCGATGGAATGATCTTCGAAACCCGTGAGCTTGTTTTCACCAACACCGCACTGAAGAAGGCCTTCGACTGGTACGCCAAGGTGCCGAACCAGGGAGACCTCCCACCGGGGGCCATCACCGGGGTGACGCCAAAACCGGGCGGGGGCGTGACGGTGCTGGTGCAGCAGATCGGGGCGTCGAAGAACCGCGAAGTATCCTTCACCGCAAGCAAGACGATGGCCGTGCTGCTGTATTTCTGCCGCAAGCAGCGCATTCCGATTCCGCGCGATGCCTACAAGGACATCGCCGCGAACGGCGACGCCATCAGCCTGACGATTTCCGGCGAGACCCGCACCGCTTCCCCGGAACCCTGAGGATTTCTCAGCGGGGTTCGGACGGGGCCGCCGGGCGATGCAGCGGGATGTCCGCGGCCTCGAAGCGGAAGCCGTGCCGCTCGGCGAAAGCCGCAAGGTCGTCGAGCGTGTACAGCGCCCGCGAGGCGTGCTGAAGGGCTGCCCGCAACGCGGGATCGCTGTGCATTGCGACCAGGAAGCGCAGGTATTCCGTCTTGCCCATGGCCGCATGCTAGCGTGGCCCGGGACCCGGCCGATTTCATTTGTGTAAAATTTGATGCATTGATGCGCGGCGGGTTGCCGCAGGGGCGACGCGCCGCACCGTCCGTGGCGACGCCCGCTATTTGACGGGTTCTCCGGCCCGCGCTTCCGCTGGCCGGCCGATGCTCCGCATGGCCTTGGCGGCGGTGCGGCGGTCGGGCATCAACTCGAACAGCAGGAGCGAGCGGCCGGTGACCGGCACCTCGTCGCCGCTGCGCGCGGTTGCGACGTCGGCGCGGTCCGCCTCGCCGGTGTCGAGCAGCTTCAGCCACTGGCTGCCGCCCACCACCTCGGGCAGGGTGAAGGGCACCACGTCGTGGTAGGCGTTGACGATCAGCAGCAGCGTGGCGTCCGACGACGCCTTCTTGATGCCGGTCGCCTGTGCCCGGCCGTCCAGCAGCAGGCCCAGGCAGCGGGCCAGCGGGTCCTGCCATTGCTCGGTGATCTTCTCGATGCCGGCCGGCGTCAGCCAGGTGGCGTCCTTGACCTCCAGCTCGGGGTTGAACTCGCCGGTCAGGAAGCGCTGGCGGCGCAGCAGCGGGTGGCTCTGGCGCAGGGCGACCAGGCGGCGGACGTAGCCGGTCAGCTCGTGCCCCTCGTCGTCGATGCCGTCCCAGTCGATCCAGGAGATGTCGTTGTCCTGGCAATAGGCGTTGTTGTTGCCGTGCTGGGTGCGGCCGAACTCGTCGCCGGCCAGGAGCATCGGCGTGCCCTGCGAGAGCAGCAGCGTCGCCAGCAGGTTGCGCATCTGGCGCAGGCGCAGCTCGCGGATCTCCGGATCGTCGGTCGGCCCCTCGGCGCCGTGGTTCCAGGACAGGTTGTTGGAGTGGCCGTCGTTGTTGCCCTCGCCGTTCGCCTCGTTGTGCTTGTCGTTGTAGGAGACGAGGTCGCGCAGCGTGAAGCCGTCGTGCGCCGTGATGAAGTTGACCGAGGCCCAGGGCTTGCGGCCGCGCCGGTTGAACAGGTCGCCGCTTGCCGTCATGCGCGCCGCCAGCTCCGGCAGCTTGCCCTCGTCGCCCTTCCAGTAGGAGCGCACGGTGTCGCGGTACTTGTCGTTCCACTCCGCCCAGCCCGGCGGGAAGCCGCCGACCTGATAGCCGCCGGGGCCGCAGTCCCACGGCTCGGCGATCAGCTTGACGCGGCTCAGCACCGGGTCCTGCCGGCAGCTGTCGAGGAAGCCGCCGCCCTGGTCGAAGCCGTGCGGCTCGCGCCCGAGGATGGTCGCCAGATCGAAGCGGAACCCGTCCACGTGCATCTCGGTGACCCAGTAGCGCAGGCTGTCGTTCACCATCTGCAGGACGCGCGAGTGGCTGAGGTTCAGTGTGTTCCCGGTGCCGGTGTCGTTGATGTAGTAGCGCGGGTCCGGCGCCAGCCGGTAGTACGAGGCGTTGTCGATCCCCTTGAACGAGAGGGTCGGGCCCATCTCGTTGCCTTCGGCGGTGTGGTTGTAGACCACGTCGAGGATGACCTCGATCCCCGCCTCGTGGAAGCGGGCGACCATCTCCTTGAACTCGTAGATGGCGCCGGAGGCGAGGTAGCGCGGGTCGGGCGCGAAGAAGCCGATGGAGTTGTAGCCCCAGTAGTTGCGCAGGCCCTTTTCCAGCAGATAGCGGTCGTCCACGAAGGCGTGCACCGGCAGAAGCTCCACCGCGGTGACGCCGAGGGAGCGGATGTAGTCCACCACCTCCTGCTGGGCCATGCCGGCGAAGGTGCCGCGGTGCTGCGGCGGCACGGCTGGGTGGCGCATGGTGTAGCCGCGCACGTGCGTCTCGTAGATGATGGTCTTCTCCCAGGAAACCGCCGGCGCCCGGTCCTTGCCCCAGGTGAAGGCCGGATCGATGACCACGCACTTCGGCATGCCGGGCGCGGAATCGCGGCGGTCGAAGGACAGGTCGTTCTTGCCGGAGCCGATGCGGTAGCCGAAATGCGCGTCCGACCAGCGCAGCGGCCCGATCAGGTGCTTGGCGTAGGGGTCGATGAGCAGCTTGTTGGGGTTGAAGCGGTGCCCGGCGCGCGGCTCGTAGGGGCCGTGCACGCGGTAGCCGTAGACGGTGCCGGGGCGCGCATCGGGGACATAGCCGTGCCACACCTCGTCCGTGTACTCCGGCAGCTCGATCCGCTCCAGCTCGCGCCGGCCCTCCCGGTCGAACAGGCACAGCTCCACCTTGGTGGCGTTGGCGGAAAACAGCGCGAAGTTGACGCCGAGCCCGTCCCAGGTGGCGCCGAGCGGATACGGCAGGCCTTCGCGGATGCGGGAGCGGCGCAGGATCTGCGGGGCAATGGGCTTCTTCACGGATCGACCTCGACGGGAAGCGTTGCATGGACGAGCCAACGGGGAACGCGCGGAGCGCCGGGATGATCCTCGGGTCGTGGAGGCCGGTGGTTTACCAATCCTCCTCCGTGCAGGCTTCCATATGAGGATCGGTATAGTCGTCAAGGCGAGTCGCTCAGGCGCGACCCTCATGCTATTATCATGGTAAGAAAATAAAGAATAAATACAACTTTGTTGAACTCCCGGACGGACTGGTTAAAGGAAGTCCTGCGAGATGCATCGACCTTTGTAAGGCATTCCTGGTGATCGAGGTGGGCATGGCTATCACGAACCGGTGCGATTTTTCCTGCAGGGGGTGGCGAGCGTTGCAGGGCGGAGTCTTGTGACCTCCGCGTGAACCGATATGGAGTCAACCCCGGCCGGGCCGGGATCGCCTCCGGACCCTGACCGGCAGACCTGTCCTTCGGCGGGCTGCATCCCACCCCATGGCGCCATGCCTCGGAACCCCATCCGCAGCCTCCAGTCCCTCGACCCACGGGCGGTCCTGGCCGGCATCGTGCTCTCGGTGTCCGTGCTCGGCGGCCTGTCATGGAGTGCCGTCACCGCGCTCGACTATGTCGATACGGTCGAGCACGCGGTGCGGGATTCCCGCGGGACGGCCACGCTTCTGGAGGGGCACGCCCGATCCATGCTGGAGCCGCGCGTCGAGCTGATGGAGCGCGTCGCCAGCCAGTTGCAGGGCCGCGGCATGGGCGCGCTCGCCGGCCCGGCGCTGGACGCGGCGCTGGCGGCACCTCCCGGCACGCTGGCGGTCGTGGATTCCTCCGGGGACGGCGTGCTCGGCCCGTCCATCGCGTTCGACGGGGCGGCGGAGGGGGTGCTCGACCGGCTGGACGACGGCACCGGCCTGCTGGCCGGTGCAGGCACCGTAGACGG
>JAEYOB010000619.1 GCA_023412175.1 Pseudomonadota bacterium
GTGTTGAGGAACAGGTTGCGCACCGGCGTCGAGCCGACGATGGGCGTGCCGTCCGGCGTATTCGGGCGCAGGCCCGTCCAGAATTCCGCCTTGCCGAGATCGCCGCCGGTCGGGAACAGGTCGCTGACGACATGGTCGAGGGGGCCGCGGCGTCCAGGGCGCAGGGTGAGGTCGTAGCCGGTCAGCTCCGCCGTGCCGCCGACCCGGATCCGGTCGCCGAGGCGGGTGACGGCGATCTTGTAGGTCTCGTCCATGACGGTGGACTCCGGTGCGCCCGCGGCGTCCACGATGGGCAGGGTCAGCGAGTAGCCCTTCACCGGATAGACCGGCAGGGCGAGCCCCAGCGGCCGGACCAGCATGGGCGAGTAGCTGCCGAGCGCCACCACATAGGCGTCCGCCGTCAGCGTCCCGGCATCGGTAACCACGCCGGTGACGCCGCGGCCGTCGCTCTCCAGGCCCCGAATGCCGACGCCATAGCGGAAGTCCACGCCAAGTCCGGCGGCCAGTTCGGCGAGTGCGTTGGTGAAGCGGAAGCAGTCCCCGGTCTCGTCGCCCGGCAGGCGCAGGCCGCCGACGATCTTGTCCTTGACCAGTCCGAGGGCCGGTTCCGCGGCGACGCAGCCGTCGCGGTCGAGCAGCGCGTAAGGCACCCCGAAGCGGTCGAGCACCGCCATGTCGGTCGCCGCGGCATCCACCTGCTTCTGGGTGCGGAAAACCTGGAGCGTGCCCTGCGTCCGCTCGTCGTAGCGGATGCCCGTCTCCTCGCGCAGGATGCGCAGGCAGTCGCGGCTGTACTCCGCCAGCCGCACCATGCGGCCTTTGTTGATCTCGTAGCTGCGCTCGTTGGCATTGGCGAGCAGCTTCAGGCACCACGCCCACATCGCCGGGTCCAGCTTCGGCCGGACGACCAGCGGGGAATGCTTCATCAGCATCCATTTGACGGCCTTGCCGATCAGCCCCGGCGCCGCCCAGGGGGCGGAGTAGCCCGGCGACACCTCGCCCGCGTTGGCGTAGCTGGTCTCCAGCGCCGCCCCGTTCTGACGGTCGACGACGGTCACCTCATGCCCGGCCTTCGCCAGATAGTAGGCCGTGGAAACGCCGATGACACCGCTACCGAGGATGACGACGCGCATGAAAGGCTCCCGAGATGGCTGGAGTGCTTGCCAAACCCAGCAGCAATTCCGATGCCAACCGCCAATCCCGCGGGAACCCACGCTTTCGGCGTTTTTCCGGCCACGAAGCCGTACATGAAACTTTACGGTAAACGCAGCCTTGGGCTGGGTTTTGGAGAAAATACCAAATTTCCCAATTGTTTGGATGGATGTAAACATTACGTTACGCCGTAAACAATCATATACGCCACCGCAGAACGTGATACCTTGGCAGGGCCAATCGCGAGGCCCCCATGCGCATCGACGTCCTGTTCGCCGACCGTGTCGGCATCGCCCATGAAATCCTGGCGGTGTTCGCCCGGCGGCAGCTCAATGTCGTCGCCGTCGAGGTCGATCCGCCGCACATCCACATCGACGCGCCCGAGCTGGACGCCCAGTCGCTCGGCCAGCTGGAGGCCGCGCTGCGCGGCGTGGGCGGCGTTCTGGCCGTAACCCCCATCGACATGCTGCCCGGCACGCGGCGACGGCTTCACCTCGACGCGCTGCTGGCGGCGTTGCCCGACCCCGTGCTCGCCGTCGACCGCGCCGGCCGCATCGTGGTGGCGAACGCGGCGGCGGCCGAAGTCGCCGGCCGCGCGGAAGCGGCGCTGAGCGGGTCGGATTTCGGCTGCCTGTTCGGCAATCCGGAGTTGACGGGTGCCCTGGTGGAGAACGGATTTCGCCTGCCGGGGCAGGAGGCGATGCTGAACGGGCGTCCCTTCCTGCTGGACGCGACCCCCATCGTCGAGGATGGCCGGGCCGCCGGCGGCGTGGTGACGCTGTTCACCCCGAGCCGGCTGGGCGAACGCCTGCACGCCCTGCAGAATTTCGACGAAGGGGGGTTCGACCGCATCCTTGGCGAGTCACCCGCCATCCGTGCCTTGAAGGCCCGCGCCGCCCGCGTCGCCGTGGTGGAGGCGCCGCTGCTGATTCTGGGCGAGACGGGCACGGGCAAGGAACTGATCGCCCATGCCTGCCACCGGGCAAGCCCCCGCCACGACAAGCCCTTCCTGGCGCTGAACTGCGCGGCCGTCCCGGAGAGTCTGGCCGAGAGCGAACTGTTCGGCTACGCCCCCGGCGCCTTCACCGGAGCCCAGCGCGGCGGCAAGCCGGGGCTTCTCGAACTGGCCCATGGCGGCACGGTCTTTCTGGACGAGATCGGCGAGATGTCGCCCTATCTCCAGGCGAAGCTCCTGCGTTTCCTCAACGACGGCCGGTTCCACCGCGTCGGCGGCGACCGCGAGCAGACGGTGGATGTCCGCGTCATCAGCGCCACCCACCGCGACCTCGATGCGATGGTGGCGGAGCACAGCTTCCGCGAGGACCTGTTCTATCGCCTCAACGTCCTCAACGTCCATGTCCCGCCCCTGCGCGAGCGCGGCGAGGACATTCTGCTCCTGGCCCGGCACTTCGTCGCCCGCGCCTGTGCCCAGGCCCGCCGTCCGCCGTGCCGTCTGACCGTGGCCGCCGGCGCGGCCCTGCTGGCCAATCCCTGGCCGGGCAACGTGCGCCAGTTGGAAAACGTCGTCTTCCGCGCCGTCACCATGAGCGACGGCGCGTATCTCGACACCGCCGACCTGGAACTGGCCGGGGCCCGGATGACGACGGAAAGCGAGGCCGACCTCTTCGAGGCGGGAAGTTGGGGCGAGGCTCTGGAGCATTTCGAGCGCACGCTCCTGGCCCGCCTTTATCCGCGTTTCCCCTCCAGCCGCCGATTGGCGGCGCGGCTGCGCACGTCGCACACCATGATCGCCAACAAGCTGCGCAAGCACGGCATTCCCGACGAGCGGTGAGAACACGCTCCGCGGCGCCCCGAACCCGGCATGAGATCCACCTCATCCGGGCTCCCATGGCCTCCCTTCGGAAGAATTGCTACCGAATAGTGTACGAAGCATCAGCCGGTGTTGGGTATCTTCGGCGAATGGAACAATCTTGCTGGCATGCAGCAAGGAACGGTTATGCAGAAGTCTTGGAGAAGATCTTCCTGGGGCCTGCTGAACGGGTGGGGCTGTATGCCAAGGGCGCACCTATCCTATCGGGGTACTGGAGGTTGACGTGCCTGACGGGGCTGCTCCCTGCGTTGTTTTTTGTGGGGCGGACGGATCTCGCAAGCAACACAAGGGTGCATGTTCGAGTTATGAAGCGAATGCATTGATCTTTCTTATGCGTGAGGAACTTTCGGGAAGGATCCCCTCTCAATCATGCGAGCCGTGACCATTGGCGAGGACGAGGGCGTTGGATTTGCCGTGCCGGATTGGGCCGGGGGCGTCATGCCGATGGGCACGCGCACTCCGGTGTTCGTCCCGTCACCGGATGCCGTCGCCAATTCGCAGCTGACGGCCTTCATTCGCTACTGCGAGGTGGAGACGCACACGCGGTTCCCCGATCACGCGGCCTTCCATCGGTTTTCGGTCGAGGCGTTCCAAACCTTCTGGCGTCTCTTCCTGCAGTGGTCCGACATGCTCCATGAAGGCGCCGTGGAGCCGGTCTGCACCGCCGATGTTTGCGAGCACGCCTCGTTCTTCCCAAACCTCCGGCTCAACTACGCGCAGAACCTCCTGCGGGCCGACCTCTTCGACGATGCATCCCCCGCCATCACTGCCTGCCACGCCTCCGGCGAGCGCGAGCGCCTGTCGCGCGGTGAGCTTCGCGACCGCGTCGCGCGGCTTGCAGCCGCGTTCCGGGACCTGGGGATCGTGCCGGGGGATCGCATCGTCGCGGTGGCGCACAAC
>JAEYOB010000174.1 GCA_023412175.1 Pseudomonadota bacterium
ACCATGCCGCTGCCCCGCCCGAACGGGGCGGTCGAGATCGACCGCGTCGTCTATGTGCCGCCGGGCCAGAACCGGGCCGTGCTGAAGGGCATCTCCCTGTTCATCGCCCCGGGGGAGGCGGTGGGCATCATCGGCCCCTCGGCGGCCGGCAAGTCGACGCTGGCGCGCCTGCTGGTCGGCATCTGGAAGCCGTCGGGCGGCTCGATCCGCCTGGACGGCCAGGACGTCTACCAGTGGAACCGCGATAATTTCGGCCCCTACGTGGGCTACGTGCCGCAGGCGGTCAGCCTCTTCGATGGAACCGTGCGCGAGAACATCGGCCGTTTGACCGACGCCGATCCCCTGGCCATCGTTGCGGCGGCGAAGCGGGCGGGCATTCACGAGATGATCGGCCGCCTGCCCAACGGCTACGACACCGAGATCGGCAACAGCGGCTTCATGCTGTCCGGCGGCCAGCGTCAGCGCGTGGCCCTGGCGCGCGCCCTTTTCGGCGAGCCGAGCCTGCTCGTGCTCGACGAGCCGGACTCCAACCTCGACGCCGCGGGGGAGGATGCGCTCGTCGCTTCCATCGCAGGCGCTAAGCGCTCCGGCTGCACGGTGGTGGTGGTCACGCACCACCCGAGCCTGCTCGCCATTTTCGACAAGGTGGTGGTCATGCGCGACGGCATCATCGAAGGGGTGGTCTCGCCAGCCAAGGCGATGGCGATCCTGTCCGGCAAGCCGATCGCCACGATGAAGCCGGCGGAAATCGCCAACGCCGCCCCGGCCGGGCCGGAGGATGGAGCCGCGGCCAGCGCCGCGACCGGAGGCAGCCGATGAACGCCGGACGCCAGCAGCTCTGGATCCCCCCCGGTGCGTCCGCGGCAACCCCGCCGACGACGCCCAAGGACCTGCTCAGCCCCGCCCCGACGATCCGTCCGACGGCAATCCTCGCCCTGGCCACGATCATCGTCGGTTTCGGCGGCTTCTTCACCTGGGCGGCCACCGCCGATCTGGCGAGCGCCGCCGTGGCACCGGCCGTGGTGGCGGTGGAAAGCCACCGCAAGGTGGTCCAGCACCTCGAAGGCGGGATCGTCAAGGCCGTGCGCGTGGCGAACGGCGACCACGTGCGCGCTGACGACGTTCTCGTTGAACTGGACGACACCCAGGCCGGCGCCGCGCATGGCCAGACGCTCGGGCAATACCGGGCGGCGCTGGCACGCCAGGCGCGCCTGCGCGCCGAGGCAGGCGAACGCGGCGAGATCGATTTTCCGGCTGCGCTGCTGACGGACAGGGGCGATCCCGAGATCACCCGCGTCATCGAGGCGCAGACCTGGACCTTCACGGCACGTCGCAACGCCCACGAGAGCGCCATCGCCGTCAAGCGCCAGGCGCAGGCCGACCTCACGGTCGACATCACCGCCACGACGGACCAGTTGAAGGCCACCGAGCGCCAGATCCAGAAGATCCGCGAGGAGATCGAGGACGTCCGCGGCCTGCTGCTCAAGGGCCTTGTCCCGAAGCCCCGGCTGCTCGCCCTCGAACGCGCACACGCCGAACTCGACGGGCGCGTGGCCGACCTGCTCGGCCGCATCGCGCGCAACCGCGAAGCCATGACCGCCGTCACCATTCAGATCGGCGATCTCAACGCCGTGCGTCAGAAGGAGATCGCCACCGACCTCGAAGCGGTGGAGAAGGAGGTCGCAGATCTCGAACAGCGCCTCACCGGCCTTCAGCACGTGCTCCAACGCACCCTCATCCGGGCGCCGCAGGACGGCGTCGTCGTCAACCTGCAGATCTTCACGCCCGGCGGCGTGATCCGGGGCGGCGAGCCCATCATGGAAATCGTCCCCGGAAGCGATGCGCTCGTGGTCGACGCCAAGGTGAGCCCGATGGACATCGACAGCGTCCACGCCGGGCTGACCGCACGCCTGCGCCTCAGCGCGTACAAGCAGCGGAGCACGCCGACGGTCCAGGCGACGGTCGTCGATGTCTCGGCGGACCGGCTGACCGACCAGGCCGGAAACACCTTCTACACCGCGCGGCTGCGGATCGACCCCGGCGAGTTGGAACGTCTGCCCTTCGTGCGACTCGCCCCGGGCATGCCGGTCGATGCGATGATCCTCACCGGGGAGCGCACCGCGCTGGACTACCTGCTGGCGCCGATCACCGACAACTTTGCGCACGCACTGCGGGAGCAATGACCATGTCAGACACGCACCCTCCCGAAACCGGCATTGTGCACCTCCAGTCCGGTGAGGCGCCGTTCGTACCGTGCGATGCGTCCATCGAGGCCGCGACGCTGCGGGCGGCGGTGACCGACGGCTACATCGATGCCATCGAGTCCGGCCGCATCTACGGCTGGGCGTGGGACCGCAACGATCCGGGGCGCCGCGTCGAGATCGACGTCTATCACGCCGGCCAACTCCTCGAGACGATCCGCGCCGACCGGTTTCGCGCCGACCTGAAGGGGCTGAACCAGCTGGTCGAACTCCCCGATGAGGGCGATGGCAGGCACGCATTCGCCTGGGACATCCCGGCCGCGTTGCGCGGAGCCCATCCCGCCGCGTTCCACCTGTGCTTCCATGGCACCAGCGTGGCCCTGGCCCGCTCAATCCGGGTGGCCCAGGCGGAGGCGGTCGCGTCGGATCCGGACCAGACGGTGAACACCATCGTCCTGGCCTTGTCGCAGCGCATCGCCGGGATCGAGCAGACGGTCGCGCGCGCCATGCAGCTGGGCCTGCTGCTGCAGCACGAGCGTCAGCAGGAGAGCAAGCCGGAGAGCCTGCTGCCGCATCTCGGCAAGGGCTTCCAGGTGTGGGCCGGCAAGATCGCCGGCCACATCGACAGCCAACTCGGCCAGAAAACCGCGTCCTTGCACGAGGGGCTTGGCGAAACCGCGCGGGCCACCGCCACCGCCATCGCGCAGATGGAAGGATTCCTCGTCCGCACGGACGAGGCGCTCAAGCGGAGCGTCCGGCAGGAGGACCTGATCGGGCTGCACGCACGGATTCAGAAGACCATGTGGGTGCTGGTGGGCACCGCGTTCGCCGCCGGGTTCTTCGGCGCGGCGGTCGCCGTGTGGCTGCTCGGCCGCTCGGCGTCTGTCTAGAGGGCACCATGCGCATCCTCTACCTGACTCACAACGATCCGCGCTTCCATCCCGGGGGCACGGAAATCTTTGCCCGCGAACTTTTCGAGGAGGTCGGCGCCCGACCGGGCGTCGAGGCGCTCTTCGTCGCCGGTACGAACCATCTGCAGCGCCCCCGCAGCCCGGGGACGCCGTTCCAGACCGTGGGCCGCAGCGCCAACGACATGCTGCTGTGGACGGGCGCGTTCGACCGCTTCAACCTGTCCCAGGTCGACACCCACGGGGTGTTGCCCGAGCTGGAGCGGCTGGTCCGGGAGTTTCAACCCGATGTGGTGCACGCCCACCATGTGCTGCTGCTCGGGCTGGAGGCCTTCGCCGTGGTGCGCCGCGCCGCGCCGAACGCCCGCATCATCCTGACGCTGCACGACTACTACCCGATCTGCCATCGCGATGGCGTGATGGTGCGCACAGTCGAGTCCGGCACGCCGATGGCCCTGTGCGACACGGCGTCCGCCGACCGCTGCGCCCGCTGCTTCCCCGAGGCGTCGCGGATGGATTTCACGTTGCGCGAGCTGTACGTGCGGCGCCATTTCACCCTGGTCGACCAGTTCTTGGCCCCGAGCCGCTTTCTGGCGGACCGGTACGTCGCGTGGGGGCTCGATCCGGCGCGGATTACGGTGATCCGCAACGGCCGCCGCCTGGCGCCGCCGGCGCCGCCGCGCCCA
>JAEYOB010000246.1 GCA_023412175.1 Pseudomonadota bacterium
TATCCCCCCCCGCGGGCCCGGGTAGGCTCCCCGCCCCCGGCCGTATCAGTGCATCGCCGCCTTCAGCTTCTCCCCTCGCCGCCGCAGCCACTCCAGGCAGGAGAGCAGCGCCACCGAGAAGATGGTCAGGATCACCGCCGCGGCGGTGATGGTGGGCGAGATGTTCTCGCGGATGCCGGCGAACATCTCGCGCGGCAGGGTGCGCTGCTCCGGCCCGGCGAGGAACAGCACCGTCACAACCTCGTCGAACGAGGTCGCGAAGGCGAACAGAGCGCCCGACGCCACGCCCGGCAGGATCAGCGGCAGGACGACCTTGAAGAAGGTCAGCAGCGGCGGCGCACCCAGGGACGCGGCGGCGCGCGACAGGTTGGTGTCGAAGCCCTGCAGCGTGGCGCTGACAGTGATCACCACGAAGGGCGTGGCCAGCGCGGTGTGCGCCAGGATCAGGCCGGCGTAGTTGCCGGTCAGGCCCAGCGGCGCGAAGAAGAAGTAGACGCCGACCGCGGTGATCACCACCGGCACCACCATGGGCGACAGCACCACCGCCATCACCAGCGGCTTCCACCGGCTCTTCCATTGCGACAGGCCGAGCGCCGCCAGCGTGCCCAGCACCATGGACAGCACGGTGGAGGCGATGCCGATGACGAAGCTGTTCTTTACCGCCAGCATCCACTTGTCCGAGGTGAACAGGTCCTCGTACCAGCGCATGGACAGGCCCGGCAGCGGGTAGGTCAGGTAGGTGGACGAGCTGAAGGACAGCGGCACGATGGCGAGGATCGGCGCCATCAGGAACACGAACACCAGCGTCGAGGCGACGATGGTGCCGGTCCAGCCCAGACGTTGGCTGAGCGTGCGGGGGGCGTGGTTGTCGCTCAATTCTTGACCCCTCCCGTGGTGGCGGTGCCGTGCACCAGCTTGCCGTAGACAACGGCCAGCACCAGCGTGGCGGACAGCAGCACGGCGCCCAGCGCCGAGGCCAGGCCCCAGTTGACCGTGTCGGTGGTGTAGAAGGCGATGAAGTAGCTGATCATCTGGTCGCCGGCGCCGCCCACCAGCGCGGGCGTGATGTAGTAGCCGATGGCCAGGATGAAGACGAGCAGGCTGCCCGCGCCGATGCCCGGCAGCGTCTGCGGCAGGTAGATGCGCAGGAACGCCACGGCCGGCGGCGCGCCCAGGCTGGCCGCCGCGCGCATGTAGGCCGGCGAGATCGCCTTCATGACGCTGTACAGCGGCAGGATCATGAAGGGCAGCAGCACGTGCGTCATGGCGATGAAGACGCCGGTGCGGTTGAAGATCAGCCGTATCGGATGGTCGATGACGCCCAGCCAGCGCAGCCCGTCGTTGATCAGCCCCTGGTCCTGGAGCAGCACGATCCAGGCGCAGGTGCGCACCAGCAGCGACGTCCAGAACGGCAGCAGGATGAAGATCATCAGCAGGTTCGACTGCTTCGGCGGCAGCGATGCCAGCAGGTAGGCGACCGGGAAGCCCAGCAGCAGGCAGGTCAGCGTGACGCCCAGCCCGATGCCGAAGGTGCGCAGGAAGATGTCCTTGTAGATGGACTGCTCCTCGGGCGCATGGACGATGCTGCCGTCCAGGTCGCGCTGCAGGTCGAGCGCGGCCAGCAGATAATAGTCGGTGACGGGCCCGCTGGCACCCTTGATGGCCGCCCAGGTGGCGCGCTCGCCCCAGGCCGGGTCGATGCCGACCAGGGTCGCCTTCGCCTCGCCGGGCGGCGGCTGCGCCTTCAGCGTGCGGCCGGTCTTGGTGAGCAGCGTGCGGTAGCCGTTGACCACGTAGTTGAGCCGCTTGGCCGCCACGGCGAGCGTGCGGTCCGCGTAGGCCTGGCGGATGTCCGAGGCCAGCGCGGCGTAGGCCGCCTCGTCCGGCAGGTCCTTGCCATCCCAGGCGGCGACGGCTTCGGCGGTGCGCGGCAGGGTATGCCCGACCTCCCAATCGTCGACGCTGCGCCACAGCATGCCGCCGATGGGCACCAGAAAGGTGAACAGCAGAAAGGCCAGCAGCGGCAGAACCAGCCCCAGCGCCTTGAACTGCCGCGTCCGTTCCGACCGGCGGAGCCGGCGCTTCAATGGAATCTCCGCCTCGGCAACGATTGCTGCCATGAAAATCACTCCCTCCCCTAAGCCCCTCCCCCGCCTCGAGGGAGGGTTGGGGCGGGGGCAGGATCAAGGATCCCTCGCTTCCCCGCCCGACGCCTCCGGCGTCACCCTCTCCCCGGTGGGGAGAGGGTCAGAGCCTTACTTCGCCGCCCACTTGTTGAAGCGTTCGGTCAGGCGGTCGATGTTTTCCAGCCAGAAGGTGGTGTTGATCTCGATCGCGTTCGCCATGTTCTGCGGCGCGGTCGGCAGGTCGGTCAGGATCGCCTTGTCGATCTTGGCGGTGGCGTTCTTGTTGGAGACGCCGTAGGCGATGTGCTCCGGCAGCTTGGCCTGGTTCTCCGCCGTGCCGACGAAGTTCAGGAACTTGTAAGCCGCCTCGGTGTTCGGGCTGCCCTTGAGGATCACCCAGCTGTCGATGGTGAACAGCGCGCCGTTCCACACCATGCCGAAGTTCTTCTTCTCGGCCTTGTTGGCGGCGTCGATGCGGCCGTTGTAGACCGAGGTCATCGCCACCTCGCCCGAGGCGAGGAGCTGCGGCGGCTGGGCGCCGGCCTTCCACCAGACGATGTCGTTCTTGATGCTGTCGAGCTTCTTGAAGGCGCGCTCGACGCCCTCGTCGGTGCCGAGCACCTTGTAGACGTCCTTGGGCGACACGCCGTCGGCCATCAGCGCGATCTCGAGCGTGGTCTTCGGCCCCTGGCGGAGGCCGCGCTTGCCCGGATAGGCCTTGACGTCGAAGAAGTCGGCCCAGCCCTTCGGCGGGGTCTTCAGCTTGTCCTTGTCGTAGCCGAGCACGAAGTCATAGACGATGGCGCCGACGCCGCAGGGGTTGACGGTCTCCGGCAGGTAGGACTCCTCGCCGCCGATCCGCGCGTACTCGAGCTGCTGGAACAGGCCTTCCTCGCAACCGAGCGCCAGTTCCTCGCTCTCCACCTGCACCACGTCCCAGGTGGCGCTGCCGCCCTGCACCTTGGCGCGCAGCACGCCGATGCCGCCGTCCCAGGACTCGTCGTTCATGGGCGTGCCGGTCTTCTTGAACGGCTCGAAATAGACCTTCTTCTGGGCCTCCTGGTAGGCGCCGCCCCAGGAC
>JAEYOB010000298.1 GCA_023412175.1 Pseudomonadota bacterium
GTTCTGCCGGGCGAGGTGCGGGGTCGCCCGCAGCAGCCCCGCCAGCGCATAGGCGATCGCCGCGTGCCGCCCCGCCTCCGCCGCCGCCGCGTCGCTGACGCCCAGGATCTCCAGGGAGAGCAGAACCAGCGGCGCCGCGGTCACCTCGGCGTAGTTGACGAGGCAGTCGAGGGTGGCCGGCGGCTCGTCGTCCAGGTCGGCCTCGCGGGCGTCGATCAGGCGCTCGAAATGGCCGCGGGTCAGGCGGTGCGCCACGATGGCGTCCGCCACCGGCTGCGCCACGGCGTGCACCGGCACCGGGCCGCCTTCGTAGGCCGCCGCGATGCCGTCGCGCCACCATTGCAGACGCATCTGGCCGAGCATGGGCTCGCTGACCACCTCGCGCGTCTTGGCAACCTCCAGGTTGAAGGCGCAAAGGGCGAAGAGCGCCTCGCGGCGTTCGGCCGGAGCGAATAGGCAGGTCAGGAATCGGTCGTTGTCGTATCGCCGAACCTCCTGTCCGCAATAGGACAGGTCGGTCGTTTCATTCACCATCAGGGGCCGGTCCGGAAAATTAGGGGTGGGTGCGTTGTTGGGACGGGTCAAGGTCCGGGCGGCGATTATATTAGGCTGGAGGGGTCAGCACGCCAGCCCCGATTGGCATCAGGAGCAGGCTACCGTCATGGCCGATTTCAACGTCGTCCCGACCACCACCACGAAGCCCGGCCCCTTCGCGCGCAAGGACGCGCGCAGCGAAAACTTCCCCGTAGCCTCCCGGCTGCTGCCGCGACACCTCCGGCCGCACGTCCTCTCATTCTACAAGTTCGTGCGCCTTGCCGACGACATCGCCGACGACGCCGACCTCGAGGCGGAGAGCAAGCTTGCCTACCTCGACGCCCTGGAGCGCGCGCTGACCTCCGGTCAGGCCAAGCACGCCTATCTCAAGCCGGCGCTCGACCTGCGCGCCAGCCTGCAGGCGACCGGCGTGTCCGACCGCCATGCCCGGCAGGTGCTGCGGGCCTTCCGCCGCGACTCCGTGGGCGCGCGCTGCCACACCTGGAGCGATCTGCTGCTCTACTGCCGCTTTTCCGCCAATCCCGTCGGGCGCTACCTGCTGGAGCTGCACGGCGAGGGGCCGGAGGCCGGCCCGGCGGCGGACGCGCTGTGCTCGGCGCTGCAGGTGCTCAACCACCTTCAGGACGTGCGCGAGGACTGGATGCAGCTCGGCCGCTGCTACGTGCCGCTGGCGTGGTTCGAAGAGGCCGGGGTCAGCGTCGAGCGTCTGGTCGAGACCGAATCCGACGCCAAGCTGCGGGGCATCTTCGACCGGCTGCTCGACCATACCGACCGGCTGGTCGAGCGGGCCTCCGCCCTCCCCGGCCTGATCAAGCACCGCGGCCTGCGCATGGAGGCCGCCGTCATCCTCAGCGTTGCGGAATCGCTTGCGTATCGGCTCCGGGTGCGCGATCCCATGAAGAAGCGCGTGGAGCTTGCGGCACACCAGAAGATGTACGCTCTGGCCCGCGGCATCGCGCGAGGGATCACCCAGTGACAGGTTGACTCGATGACCGCACCGCTGTCGGACACCACACCGGCCACTCCCGGTGAATCACCGGCGGCGGTCGCGGGACGCTCGGGCAGCACCTTCTACTGGCCGATGCTGCTGCTGCCGCGTTCCAAGCGCGCGGCGATGTTCGCCATCTACGCCTACTGCCGCCACATCGACGACATCGTCGACGAGCCGGGCGCCCCGGACGCCAAGCATCGGGCGCTCCACGCCTGGCGGAACGAGATCCGCAACCTCTACGCCGGCGGCGCGCCGTCCGGCCCGATGGCCGCCGCGCTGAAGGGCGCCATCGACCGCTACGGCCTGCCGCGCGGCGAGCTGGAGGCGGTCATCGACGGCATGGCGATGGATCTTTCCGGCACGATGCGGGCGCCCGACCTCCACACGCTGGGCGTCTATTGCCGGCGGGTGGCCGGCGCCGTGGGGCTGCTGGCGATCCGCGTCTTCGACCGGGCCGACTCCACCACCGAGGCATTTGCCATCGCGCTGGGCGAGGCCCTGCAACTGACCAACATCCTCCGCGACCTCGCCGAGGATGCGACGCTCGGTCGGCTCTATCTGCCGCGCGAGCTGCTGCTGGGCGTCGGCATCAGTGCCATCGACCCGGCAACCGTGCTCGCCCACCCGAACTTGCCTCAGGCGTGCGAGGCGCTCGCCCTGCGCGCCGAAACGCGGTTCGCCGAGGCGGAACTGGCGTTGGCCCGCTGCCGCCGCAAACGACTGTGGGCCGCCGAGGCGATGATGATGCTGTACCGTCGCCTGCTGGTCCGCCTGCAGGCGCGCGGCTGGCGCGACCTGTCGCGCGGCGTGCGCATCAGGAAGCGCGAGTGTGCCTGGGTGACGCTGCGCTGCGTCCTGGGCCGCCCGCCGGCGCGCTGACGGCGGCGCCCGTGCCCATGCCCACCATGCCCATGGACCGCATGAGCACCGTCCACATCGCCGGAGCCGGCCTTGCCGGCCTCGCCTGCGCCTTGCGCCTTGCCGAAGCGGGGCAGCGGGTTGTCGTGTACGAGGCGGCGGCGCAGGCCGGCGGCCGCTGCCGCTCCTTCCACGACACAACGCTTGGCCGCACGCTCGACAACGGCAGCCATCTGGTGCTGAGCGGCAACCGCGCGCTGCTCGGCTTCCTGGACAGGGTGGACGCGCGCCACCGCCTGACCGAAGTGCGGCCCGCCGCGTTCCCCTTCCTCGACCTGCGCAACGGCTCGACGTGGACGGTGCGGCCGGGCGGAACCTGGCTGTTCGATCCGGCGCGCCGCGTGCCGGGCAGCCGGCCCCACGATTACCTCGCCGCGCTCAGGCTGCTGGCGGCTGGTGCCGGCGCAACCGTGGCGGACCTGCTCCCGCCGGGCGGCCCGCTCTATGAGCGGCTGTGGGCACCGCTCGCCGTATCGGGCCTCAACATGGCGCCGGAGCGCGCGTCGGCCCGGCTGTTCGCCGCCATGCTCCGGGAAACCCTGCTGCGCGGCGAGCCCGCCTGCCGGCCGCTGATCGCGCCGGATGGGCTGTCGCATGCCTTCGTCGCACCGGCTCTGGTGCGGCTGCACGCGCTCGGCGCCACCGTGCACCTCAACACGCGCGTCGAGGCGGTGGAACGCTCCGGTCTCCACGCCACCGGATTCCGCGCCGCAGGCACACGGGTGGACCTCGGACCCGCCGATTCGCTGGTTCTGGCGCTGCCGGCCTGGGGCACGGGGAGGCTGCTGCCGGAACTGACGGTACCGCCGCCCGGCCCGGCCATCGTCAACGCCCATTTCCGGCTGGAACACCCGGTTGCCCTGCCCGGCGGCCTGCCTTTCCTGGGGCTGGTCGGCGGCACCGCCGAGTGGCTCTTCGCCCGCGGCGACGTGGTGTCGGTGACGGTCAGCGCCGCCGACCACCTCGCCGCCCGCCCCGCCGACGAGGTCGGGGACCTGCTGTGGGCCGATGTGGCGCGCGCCCTGGGTGCAACAGCGCCGATGCCGCCCTGCCGCGTCGTCAAGGAGCGGCGCGCGACGGTCGATCAAAGCCCGGCGCACGCGGCATCCCGTCCGCCCGCACGAACCGCCTGGAACAACCTGTTCCTCGCCGGCGACTGGACGGACACCGGACTTCCGGCGACGCTGGAGGGCGCGGTGCGTTCGGGCGAGGCAGCGGCTCTGGCAGCCCTGAACACCCGGACTACCTCCTTTGCGCGCCTCGGCCATTTTCCGGCCTTCACTTTGCGGCGCAGCCGACATATTTGAGCCCAAGAGGCGAAGTGCCGTCCAAGGCACCCGGGCATCCCGCCCACACGCAACAAGAAGAGGGTTATCGATCCTATGGCGTTCGAACTTCCGCCGCTCCCGTACGCGTATGACGCCCTGGAGCCGTTCATGTCGTCGCAGACCCTGCATCTGCACCATGACAAGCACCACCAGACCTACGTCACCAACCTGAACAATCTGACGAAGGACTCGCCGCTCGCCAACGCCAGCCTGGAAGAGCTGATCCAGCAGAGCGCCGGCGACGCCAGCAAGGTCGGCATCTTCAACAACGCCGGTCAGGTGTGGAACCACACCTTCTACTGGCAGAGCATGAAGAAGAACGGCGGAGGCAACATCCCCGGCGAACTGGAAAAGCGGATCGCCGCCGATTTCGGTTCGGTGGACAAGTTCAAGGAGGAGTTCTCGCAGGCTGCCATCACGCAGTTCGGCTCGGGATGGGCGTGGCTGTACATCGAGGGCGGCAAGCTGAAGGTCTCCAAGACCGGCAACGCCGACACCCCGGTGGCCAAGGGCCTGTACCCGCTGCTGACCGTGGACGTGTGGGAGCACGCCTACTACGTCGATTACCAGAATCGCCGCGCCGACTTCGTCAAGGCGTTCCTGGAGAGCCTGGTGAACTGGGAGTTCGTCGCCGAGCGCCTGTCCAAGGCGGCCTGATACGTACACGTACACTCGTACGGTCGAAAAAGGGGCCCCCGCAAGGGGGCCCCTTTCTTGTTTCTCACGCCGGGAGCAGCGCCGCGGCCACCCGCCGCCCTTCGGCCAGAAGCACATTGTACGTCCGGCATGCCGCCCCGGTGTCCATGCCGTCCACCACGATTCCCCTGGCCCGCAGCCCGTCGCGCAGCGCCCGCGGGACGAGCTGGTTCCGGGGGCCGCAGCCCAGCAGCAGGATCTCCACCGGCGGGTCGGCCTCCAGGATCGGGGCGAAGCTCTCCACCGCCAGCCCGGCGAAGTCCGGCACGTCCCACGCCTGCGTGCGTTCCGGGAAGACGATCAGCGGGCCGTGCAGCCACGTGCCACGCACGCAGAACTGCCCGTCGCCGTAGCCGTCGATGACCTGCCGGTCCGCCGGGATGAGCGGCATCACGTCCATACCGAAGTCCCTCGCTTACGGAGCCTGCTGTGGCTGGGTGCCGGGAGTCGTGCTCTCGGCCGGGGCAGTACCGCGGCGCAGGCGGTTCTCGCCCAGGAACAGCAAGATAGGTGCGGCGATGAAGATCGACGAGGAGGTCGCCAGGAAAATGCCGAAGATCAGCACGATGCCGAACTCCTCCAGCGCCTCGCCGCCGAAGATGGCCAGCGGCAGGATCGACAGCAGCGTCGCCAGCGAGGTGCCGAGCGTGCGATTCAGGGTCTCGTTGATCGACAGGTCGATCAGTTCCCTCAATGGCATCTTCTTGTAGATGCGCAGGTTTTCACGCATGCGGTCGTACACCACCACCTTGTCGTTGATGGAGTAGCCCATGATCGTGAGGATCGCGGCGATGGCCGTGAGGTTGAACTGCAGGTCGAACAGCACGTAGAAGCCGACGGTCTTCGTCACGTCCAGCAGCAGCGTGACCACGGCGCCCGCGCCGAACTGCCATTCGAACCGGAACCAGATGTAGACCAGCATCGCCACGATGGCGAGGCCGAGCGCCAGCATGCCGCTGCGGAACAGCTCGCCGGACACCGACGCGCCCACCGCTTCGACGCGGCGCACCTGGGTGCCCGGGAATTCCTGGGCCAGCGTGGCCCGCACACGGTCAGCCGCCTTCTGCTGGACCGCGTCATCGCCGGGCTGACGTTCCAGGCGGATCAGCACGTCGTTGGCCGAACCGAACTCCTGCAACGACACGGATCCCATGTTGAGGTCATGGAGCACCGTGCGCATCTTGGAGAAGTCGGTGGCCTCCTGCGTGCGGGCCTCAATGACGATGCCACCGGCGAAGTCGATCCCGTAGTTCAGGCCGGGGTAGAAGAACAGAACCACCGAAGCGAGCGACAGAAGAACCGACAGCAGGATGCCGGCGTGCCGCCCCTTCATGAAGGGGATGCGGGTGTTGTCGGGAACCAGACGCAGATGAAACATGGCGATATCCCTCACACCGGCAAGGCGGCCGGCTTCGTCCGGCGCAGCCAGCTCACCATCATCAGGCGGACCAGCACGGTGGCGGTGAACATGGAAATCAGGATGCCGAAGGTGATGGTGACGGCAAAGCCCTTCACCGCGCCGACGCCGAAGATGAACAGCAACGCCATCTTGATGACGGTGGTCAGGTTGGCATCGATGATCGTCGAGTAGGCGCGCGTGAAGCCGGCCTCCATCGCCGCGAAGGGCGTGCGGCCCTTCTTCGTCTCCTCACGGATGCGCTCGTTGATCAGGATGTTGGCGTCCACGGCCAGGCCCACGCCGAGCAGGATGCCGGCGATTCCCGGCAGCGTCAGCGTGGCCTGCATCACCGACAGCGCGGCGATGGTCAGCACCAGGTTGACCAGCAGGCCCACGCAGGCCATGAAGCCGAACAGCCCGTAAGCGGCGATCATGTAGACACACACCAGCGCAAAGCCGACGAGCACCGAGATCAGTCCAGCGCGGATCGAGTCGGCGCCAAGGTCGGGGCCGACCGTGCGCTCCTCGATCACCGTCAGCGGTGCCGGCAGGGCGCCGGCGCGCAGCAGCACGGCGAGGTCGTTGGCGCTCTGGGCGTTGAAGTTGCCGCTGATCTGGCCACGGCCGCCGGTGATCGGCTCGCGGATGACGGGCGCGCTGATAACCTTGTTGTCCAGCACGATGGCGAACGGCCGGCCGACGTTGGACTTCGTCACGTCGGCGAAGCGGCGGGCGCCCAGCGAGTCGAACTCGAAGTTCACCACCCACTCGCCGGTCTGGCTGTTGGTGCCGGCGGTGGCGTTGGTCAGGTTGGCGCCGTCCACCTCGATCTTGCGGCGAATGACATAGCGCTCCAAGCCGCCGCGACCGCCCTCGGTGCTCTGGAGGATCTCGGAGCCCGGCGGTGCGCGGCCGGTGGAGGGATCGGCGTTGGGATCCACGAGACGGAAGGTCATCTTCGCCGTGGTGCCGAGCAGGCGCTTGACGCGGTCCGGATCGTCCACGCCGGGGAGCTGGACCAGGATGCGGTCCTGGCCCTGGCGGGCGATGATCGGTTCGCTGACGCCGGTCTCGTCGATGCGGCGGCGGACGATCTCGATGGACTGCTCGACCGCCTGCTGGGCGCGCTGGCGCACCGCCTCGTCGCTGAGCGCCATCGTCAGGGTGGTCCCCTGGGCCGACACATTGATGTCCGGCAGGCCGCCGCCGAGCGGCCCGGCACCGACGTTGATGGCAAGCTGTCTGAGCTGCTTGATGGCCTCTTCAGCCTGGGCGGCGTCACGCAGCTGCACCGTCACCTGACGGTCGCCGGCCGACAGGCCGGTGTAGCCGATGTTGGCGGTGCGCAACTGGGTGCGGGCACCGTCCACCAGGGCTTCCAGCCGTTCACGAGTGACCGCGCCCATGTCGACTTCAAGCAGCAGGTGCGACCCGCCGCGCAGATCGAGGCCGAGGTGGACGCGGGTCTGCGCGTACCATTGCGGGAGGGCCGCCAGCATGTCCCGGCCAAGGACGTTCGGCAACGCAAGTAAGGATCCCAGCAGACAAACTGCCAGAATCGTGTAGATCTTCCAACGCGAGAAGTAGAGCATGCTCTGCCGAACCCTCTGTACGACCGGACCGCGGACTTTTTACTTGCGGCCGAACAGTTTTCCGAGACCCTTGCTTTCCTCCGCCTTCTCGGCGGGAGCGGCGGCTGTCGTCTCGCCATCGGCGTCGGAAGCGGCAGCGGCAGCGCCCTTCGCGGGCTCGGTCCGGGCCAGCACCATGTTCACCGTGCCGCGCACGCAGCGCACCTTGACGCCCTCGGCGATCTCGACCTGCAGTTCGTCGTCCGGGCCGACCTTGGTCACCGTGCCGATGATGCCGCCGCCGGTGACGACGCGGTCGCCGCGGCGGATGGATTCGAGCATGGCCTTGTGATCCTTCATCTTCTTCTGCTGCGGACGGATCAGCAGGAAGTAGAAGACGATGAAGATCAGGATCAGCGGCGCGAACTGGACAAGCATGTCGCCGCCACCCGCGGGGGCCCCGGCGGTCTGGGCGAAGGCCGTCGATACGAACATCCTGGTGGCTCCTTTGTTATTGGGTCGCTTGCGCGCGGCGTGATAAGGGCGCGACTATAACCGGCCCGGGGCACGATGCAATGGGATAGGCGGTCCTCTGCCCCTTGCGGAGGCAACACGCGTCAGCGCCGCGGGCCGTGCGTGTCTACCAAGGCGAACAGCCGCACCCGCCGCCGGATCGCCGGTCCAGTCACCGGCTCCACGCCGTGGAATGTAGTATCGCCGGGCGCAAACACCAGAATGTGGTTGGGAAATATGATCAGGCACACGTCCGGCACCGGTGCGCCGGCGCCGCGATGCCCGGCATCGCCCCGGCCGGCCGGGCTTTGCATCGTGCGGCAAACCGTCTAGGCTCGCCTCCCCTTCACGCCATCCCCCTCGAAGAGCCTTCCATGCCTGACCGCGACCTGCTGCCGCTGCTGACCCGCATCGCCGACGCGCTTGACCGCCTCGCCCCGCCGCCGGCCCGTCCGGTGGACGTGGCCGCGGCCGACGCCTTCGTCTGGCCCGCCGATCCCGACCGCCTCGATCCGGTCCCGGTAGTGAACCGGGTGGAGATCGGCCTGCTCCAGGGCATCGAGCGGGCGCGCGACATCCTGTTGGAAAACACCCGGCAGTTCGCCGGCGGCCTGCCGGCCAACAACGCGCTGCTCTGGGGCTCGCGCGGCATGGGCAAAAGCTCGCTGGTCAAGGCGGTGCACGCCCAGGTCAATGCGGAGAAGCCCGGCACCCTGGCGCTGGTGGAGATCCACCGCGAGGACATTCCCACCCTGCCCCGCCTGCTGCACCTGCTGAAGGACCAGACACGGCGCTTCATCCTGTTCTGCGACGACCTGTCCTTCGACCACGACGACGCCCATTACAAGTCGCTGAAGGCCGTGCTGGAGGGCGGAGTCGAGGGGCGGCCGGAGAACGTGGTGTTCTACGCAACCTCGAACCGGCGCCACCTGATGCCGCGCGACATGATCGAGAACGAGCGCTCCACCGCCATCAACCCCGGAGAAGCGGTCGAGGAGAAGGTGTCGCTGTCCGATCGCTTCGGCCTGTGGCTGGGCTTCCACAACTGCGACCAGGCGACCTACTTCGCCATGGTCGAGGGCTATGCCGAGCGGTTCGGCCTGGACGTCCCGGTGGAGCGGCTGCGCGCCGAGGCGGTGGAATGGTCGGTCACGCGCGGCAGCCGTTCGGGCCGCGTGGCGTGGCAGTTCATCCAGGACCTTGGCGGCCGGCTGGGGAAGCCCCTTCGCTGAACTGCGGATTCGCCTCCATCTGGTCGCTCGGGTCCACCACGTGGCTCCCCTTGCGAAGTTCGAAATGGAGCTGCGGCGAGTTCACCGAGCCGGTCTGGCCGACCGTGCCGATGCGCTCGCCGCGCTTCACCTTGGCGCCGCGCTCCACCAGCATGGTGTCGAGGTGGGCGTAGGCGGTGATCCAGCCGCCGTCGTGCTTGACCAGCAGCAGATTGCCGAAGCCGCGCAGTTCGTTGCCAGCGTAGGCGACGACGCCGTTGTCGGCGGCCACCACGGTCGTCCCCTTGGGCGCGCCGATGTTGATGCCGTCGTTGTTCAACCCGTCGGACTTCGGCCCGAAGCCGGAAATCAGCTTGCCCTTCACCGGCCACAGGAAGCGCCCGGAGCCGCGCGGCGGCGGGGTGCCCACCTCGGGTTTCGGCGGAGCGGCGACGGCGACCTCCCGCGGGACCGGGACGAGAGC
>JAEYOB010000435.1 GCA_023412175.1 Pseudomonadota bacterium
GGGTGTGGATGGAACGCTCGGGCTGGTCGATGGACACGAAGCCGACCACGTCCCCGTCCACCTCGGCAACGATCACCAGTTCGTCCTCGACGCAGTCGTAATAGTCGTCCAGGCCGAAGCGGTCGGCCGGCTGCCAGGGGAAGGCCTTGCGCCGGGCGTCCAGGAAGATCCGGGCGCAACGCCCGCCGTCGGCCGCGGCGGCGCGCCGTGTAACGATCCGCAGGCCCTTGGCGAACGGCATCCCCTCCGCTCCTTCCGTCGCTGCTCGCGATCCAGCCGCCCTATCAACCGTTCGGGGTCGATATTATTCCGCCCCGATGGCCGTGCATAGGGCACCGAAGACACAACCGGAGTCGAAAACGGCGGCTCCGGGTGTCCGGGGCCGCCATTTCGATTACCTCGTCGGCAGGGGGATCACCGGTAGGGGGGTCACTCCGCCGGGATCGCCTGCGGCATGGCGGTGACCGGCACCTCCAGGCGGCTCAGCATCTCCTTCGGCACGATCTGCCAGAACTTGGGCGCCACGCGCTCCCAGTCGTTGAGGAGCTGGGCGGCGAAGCGGCTCTGCGTCTCCTCGACGTGCTCCTCGATGAGGCGCTTGAGCTGGTTCTCGTAATGCGCCACCTCGACGCGCTGGAAGATGATGCTCTCGTCGTTGACGTACAGCGGGAAGCTGCCGTCCTCGTCGTACACGTACGCCATGCCGCCGGTCATGCCGGCGCCGAAGTTGTCGCCGACCGTGCCGAGGATGACCGCCGTGCCGCCGGTCATGTACTCGCAGCCGTTGGAGCCGCAGCCCTCGACGACCACCGCGGCGCCCGAGTTGCGCACCGCGAAACGCTCGCCGGCCTGGCCCGCGGCGAACAGCTTGCCGGCCGTCGCACCGTAGAGGACCGTGTTGCCGATGATCGTGTTCTTGTCGCTCTCCAGCGGTGAGGAGGTGGTCGGACGCACCACGATGGTGCCGCCCGACAGGCCCTTGCCGACGTAGTCGTTGGCGTCGCCCATCACCTCCAGCTTGATGCCCTGCACCGCGAAGGCACCCAGCGACTGGCCGGCGGTGCCGCGCAGCCGGACCGTGATGTGACCGGGCTGGAGCCCGAACATGCCGAACTTGCGGGTCACCATCGAGGACAGCCGCGTGCCGATGGCGCGCTGCGTGTTCCGCGCGTTGTAGGCGAGCTGCATCTTCTCGCCCTCCTCGAACAACGGGCGGGCGTCGGCGACGATGCGGGCGTCCAGCGTGTCCGGCACCTCGTTGCGGCCCTGCATGGTGCAGTAGCGGGCGTTCTCGCCCGGATCGACCTGCGCCAGCAGCGGGTTGAGGTCGAGGTCGTCGAGGTGCGCGGCGCCGCGGCTGACCTGATGCAGCAGGTCGGTGCGGCCGATGACCTCGGTGAGCGAGCGGAAGCCGAGCGACGCCAGGATCTCGCGCACCTCTTCCGCCAGGAAGGTGAAGAGGTTGACGACCTGCTCCGGCGTGCCGGTGAACTTCTCGCGCAGCTTGGGGTCCTGCACGCACACGCCCACCGGGCAGGTGTTCGAGTGGCACTGGCGGACCATGATGCAGCCCATGGCGATCAGCGACGCCGTGCCGATGCCGAACTCCTCCGCGCCCAGCATGGCGGCGATGACGATGTCGCGGCCGGTCTTCAGGCCACCGTCGGTGCGCAGCCGCACGCGGTGGCGCAGGCGGTTCAGCGTCAGGACCTGATGCACCTCCGACAGGCCCATCTCCCACGGCGCGCCGGCGAACTTGATCGATGTCTGCGGCGAGGCGCCGGTGCCGCCGGAGTGGCCGGAGATCAGGATCACGTCGGCGTTGGCCTTCGCCACGCCCGCCGCGATCGTTCCGATGCCGGAACGGCTGACCAGCTTCACCGTGACCTTGGCCTCGGGGTTGATCTGCTTCAGGTCGTAGATGAGCTGCGCCAAGTCCTCAATCGAGTAGATGTCGTGGTGCGGCGGCGGGCTGATCAGCGTGACGCCGGGCGTCGCGTGACGCAGGCGGGCGATCATCTCCGTCACCTTGAAGCCGGGGAGCTGGCCGCCTTCGCCGGGCTTGGCGCCCTGGGCGACCTTGATCTCCAGCTCGCGGCACTGGTTCAGGTACTCCGCCGTCACGCCGAAGCGGCCGCTTGCCACCTGCTTGATGGCCGAGTTCCAGTTGTCGCCGTTCTTGTCCGGACGGAAGCGCGCCGGATCCTCGCCGCCCTCGCCCGAGTCGGACTTGGCGCCGATGCGGTTCATGGCGACATTCAGCGTGCCGTGCGCCTCGGGGCTCAGGGCGCCCAGCGACATGCCCGGCGTGATGAAGCGCTTGCGGATGGCGGTGATCGACTCGACCTCGTCCACCGAGACCGGGGCCTTCAGCTTGCGGAACTCCAGCAGGTCGCGCAGCTGCATCGGCGGCCGCTTGTGGACCATCTCCGAGTACTTCTTGAAGGTCGAGTAGCTGTCCGCCTGCACCGCCTGCTGGAGGGTGTGGATGACGCCGCCCTCCCAGCCGTGCCGGTCGCCCGACTTGCGGAAGCGGTAGAAGCCGCCGATCGGAAGCGCCGCCGCCTCTTCGTCGTAGGCCACCGAATGCTGCTCCAGCACCTTCTTCTGGATGCCGGTCAGGCCGATGCCGGAGATGCGGCTGACCATGGCCGGGAAGTGCTCGGCGATCAGCGCGCGCGACAGGCCGATCGACTCGAAGTTGCAGCCGCCGCGGTACGAGCTGATGATCGAGATGCCCATCTTGGACATGATCTTCAGCAGGCCCTCGTCGATGGCCTTCTTGAAGCGGACCAGGCAGGTCTCCAGCGGGATGTCGCCGAACAGGCCGCGGTGCTGGCGGTCGGCGATGCTCTCCTGGGCGAGATAGGCGTTCACCGTGGTGGCGCCGACGCCGATCAGGACCGCGAAGTAATGCGTGTCGATGCACTCGGCCGACCGGACGTTCAGCGAGGTGAAGGTGCGCAGGTTGTTGCGCACGAGGTGCGTGTGCACGGCGCCCGTCGCCAGGATCATCGGGATGGCGGCGCGCTTGGCGTCCATCGCCTCATCGGTGAGGATGACGTGGTTGGCGCCGCCGCGCACGGCGTCCTCCGTCTCCTGGCGGATGCGCTTCAGCGCGTCCTTCAGCGCGTCGGGGCCGCCGTCCACCGCGAAGGTGCAGTCGATCTCCGCCGCGGTGTCGGCCATGTAGGCGCGCATGGCGCGGAACTCGGCCGTAGTCAGCACCGGCGATTCAAGCTGGAGCAGGCGCGTCTGGCTCTCGTCCTCGTCGAGGATGTTGCCGAGGTTGCCCAGGCGCGTCTTCAGGCTCATCACCCGGCGCTCGCGCAAGCTGTCGATCGGCGGGTTGGTGACCTGGGAGAAGTTCTGGCGGAAGAAGTGGTGCAGGCCGCGGTACTTCTCCGACAGCACGGCGATGGGGCTGTCGTCGCCCATCGAGCCGACGGCCTCCTTGGCGTCCTCGACCATCGGGTGGAGGATCAGCTCCAGGTCTTCCATGGTGACGCCGAAGGCCATCTGGCGCTGGCGCAGCTGCGCCTTCTCCAGGTCGGCCGGCTCACCCTGCTGCGAGGCCTTCTTGACCAGCTCGTCCAGGTGCGTGGTGTTCTTGACCCAGGTGCCCCACGGCTTCTGCGCGGACAGCAGGTCCTTGATGCCGGTGTCGTTGTAGAGCTTGCCGGTGGCGAGATCGACGGCGATCATCTGCCCCGGACCGAGGCGGCCCTTCTCCTTCACCTGCGTCTCGTCGATCTTCACCATGCCCGTCTCCGAGCCGGCGATGATCAGGCCGTCGGCGGTGATGGTGTAGCGCATCGGGCGCAGACCGTTGCGGTCCATGCCGCCGACGACCCAGCGACCGTCGGTCATGGCCAGCGCCGCCGGGCCGTCCCAAGGCTCCATGACCGAGTTGCAGTAGCCGATCAGCGCCTTGTGGCTCTCCGGCGTGGTGGCCGAGCTGGTCAGCGCCTGCGGCACCAGCATCATCTTGACCATCGGCGCCGAGCGGCCGGCGCGCACCAGCACCTCGAACACGGTGTCGAGCGCTCCGGAGTCGGACAGGCCGACGCCGATCACCGGCTTGATGTCGTTCATGTGGGCGCCGAACACCGGATGCTCCATCCGGGTCTCGTGCGCCTTCATCCAGTTGACGTTGCCCTTCAGCGTGTTGATCTCGCCGTTGTGGGCGAGCATGCGGAACGGCTGCGCCAGCGGCCAGGTCGGGAACGTGTTGGTCGAATAGCGCTGGTGGTAGATGGCGAAGTTCGACTCGAAGCGCTCGTCCGTCAGGTCCGGGTAGAAGGTCGAGAGCTGCTCGGCTAGGAACATGCCCTTGTAGATGATCGAGCGCGCGGAGAGCGTGCAGATGTAGAAGTCGTTGATCTGCTCGGCCCGCACCGCCTTCTCGATGCGGCGGCGGATGACGTAGAGGTCCAGCTCGAACTGCTCGTCCGACACGCCCTTGCTGTTGCCGACGATGATCTGCTCGATCTCCGGCCGGGTGGCGTTGGCCTTCTCGCCGATGATGTCGACGTTGATCGGCACCTGGCGCCAGCCATAGATGTAGTAGCCGAAGTTCAGGATCTCGGTCTCGACGATGCAGCGGCAGGCCTCCTGCGCGTCGAGCGAGACGCGCGGCAGGAAGACCTGGCCGACGGCGAGGTTGTTCTCCGGCGGCGTGTGGCCGATGACGCGGACGTGGTCCTTGAAGAACTTCTGCGGCACCTGGACGTGGATGCCGGCGCCGTCGCCGGTCTTGCCGTCGGCGTCCACGGCGCCGCGGTGCCAGACCGCCTTCAGGGCCTCGATGCCTTTCTCGACCACCGAACGGCGGGGCTTGCCGTCGATCGCGGCGATGAAGCCGACGCCGCAGGCGTCATGCTCCTCGACGATGTCGGCAAGGTCGGCAGCGGTCAGCCGCTCCACGTTTTCGCGGTACTCGGCGACGAACTGCTCACCCTGGTTCAGCATCTCGGTCATCGGTGGACCCTTTCCGTCGTAAGATCGCGGGGGGGCTCGCCCCCCGGTCGTAGCCAGGGGCGCTCTGGCCCCCGGAACCCCTTGATTGATGTGCGGGACGAGGCCCGCGCTTATTCCGCCGCCTCGGCGTAGACCACGGCCTTCGCCTTGCAGTAGGCGTGGATCGAGTCGGCGGCGTCGCGGCCGTCGCGGATCGCCCACACCACCAACGAGGCGCCGCGCACGATGTCGCCGGCGCCGAACACGCCGTCCAGGCTGGTCATCTTGGTGCGCGCGTCGGCGGTCACCGTGCCCCAGCGGGTCACCTTCAGCGCCGGCTCGTCGAACAGGTTCGGCAGGTCCTCCGGATCGAAGCCCAGCGCCTTGATGACGAGGTCGGCCTCGATGGTGAACTCCGAGCCCTCGATGACCTGCGGGGTCTGGCGGCCGGTGGCGTCGGCC
>JAEYOB010000462.1 GCA_023412175.1 Pseudomonadota bacterium
AGCGACCAGTTCCCCATGGACCTGTGGCGCAAATTCGGTGACCTCGGCGTGCTGGGCATGACCGCCGACGAGGAATACGGCGGCGCCGGCATGGGCTATCTGGAGCATGTCGTGGCGATGGAGGAGATCTCCCGCGCCTCGGCCTCGGTTGGCCTCAGCTACGGCGCGCATTCCAACCTTTGCGTCAACCAGATCCGCAAGAACGGCACGTCGGAGCAGAAGAGCCGCTACCTGCCGAAGTTGATCTCCGGCGAGCACATCGGCGCGCTCGCCATGTCGGAGCCGAACGCCGGGTCCGACGTTGTGTCGATGAAGCTGCGCGCCGAGAAGAAGGGCGACCGCTACGTGCTGAACGGCACCAAGATGTGGATCACCAACGGCCCCGACGCCGACACGCTGGTGGTCTACGCCAAGACCGACGTGAACGCCGGCCCGCGCGGCATCACCGCCTTCCTGATCGAGAAGGACTTCAAGGGCTTCTCGGTGGCGCAGAAGCTGGACAAGCTGGGCATGCGCGGCTCCAACACCGGCGAACTGGTGTTCGAGGACTGCGAGGTGCCGGAGGAGAATGTGCTGGGCGGCATCGGGCGCGGCGTCAACGTACTGATGTCCGGCCTCGACTATGAGCGCGCGGTTCTGTCGGGCGGCCCGCTCGGCATCATGCAGGCGTGCATGGACGTGGTGATCCCCTACGTCCACGACCGCAAGCAGTTCGGCCAGCCGATCGGCGAGTTCCAGCTGATGCAGGGCAAGATCGCCGACATGTACACGATCATGAACGCCGCCAAGGCGTATGTGTACGCGGTGGCCAAGGCGTGCGACCGCGGCGAGACGACGCGCAAGGACGCGGCGGCGGCCATCCTGTTCTCCGCCGAGAAGGCGACCTGGATGGCGCTGGAGGCGATCCAGACGCTGGGCGGCAACGGCTACATCAACGAGTACCCGACGGGGCGCCTGCTGCGCGACGCCAAGCTCTACGAGATCGGCGCCGGCACCAGCGAGATCCGCCGCATGCTGATCGGGCGTGAGCTGTTCAAGGAAACCGCGTAGCTTAAGTCCCCTCTCCCCGCTGGGGAGAGGGATAGGGTGAGGGGGTTTGCGGGGGACGGGTACGCTCGGCCGTTGCCGGGCCCCCTCACCCGATCACCCCCTGCGGGGAGAGGGGGATGACATGGCTTCGCTGACCGCCGCCGGTCTGTTCCTGCTGGTCACGCATTTCGGCATCTCGTCAACACCGTTGCGCGGGGCGCTGGTCGCCCGCATCGGCGAAAAGCCGTACCTCGGCCTGTACTCGCTGGCCGCCGTGCTGGCGTTCTGGTGGCTCGGCTCAGCGTACGCCAATGCACCCACCACGCTGCTGTGGCCGACCTACGGCTGGCAGGCCTGGGTGCCGCTGCTGGTCGTCCCGGTGGCGCTGCTTCTGGTCGTTGCCGGCTTGTCGACGCCGAACCCCACGGCAGTCGGCCAGACCGGGCGGCTGGAACAGCCCGGCGCCACACGCGGCATCCTGCGCATCACCCGCAACCCGTTCCTGTGGGGCGTCGGGCTGTGGGCGCTGGCGCACATGGTGCCGAACGGCGACACGGCATCGCTGGTGCTGTTCGGCACGCTGGCCGTGCTGGCGCTGGGCGGCTCCGTGCTGATCGACGCCAAGCTGGCGCGCCGTCTCGGCCCAGCCTGGGACCGCTACGCCGCCGGGACTTCCAATGTTCCCTTCGCCGCGATCCTGGCCGGACGCCAGCGCTTCGTCTGGCGCGAGATCGGCTGGGCGAGGCTGGGCGGCGCGTTGGTGATCTACGCCGCCCTGCTGCACCTTCACCCCTGCTGCACCTTCACAAATGGGCGTTCGGCGTGTCGCCGCTGCCCGTCTGAGCTACAGCTTCAGCCCGCGCACGTAATCGGCCAGCGCGCGCCGGGCGTCGTCGGCCTCCTTGCGGGCGGTGGCGAGGTCCTTGCCGAGGCGTTCCAGCTGCGTCTCCAGATCCCCCATCTTGGCCGCGGTGCGGCGGCCCAGGTCGCTGTTCTGCGGCAGCGCCTGGAGGTTCTCGCGCAGGCGCACCTGATCCGCGACGGTCTCGTTGCGCTCATGCTCCACCGTGCCGATGCGGCGCTCCCGCTCGGCCACGGTGGCGCGCAGCGTGGCGACCCGGGCCAGCGCCTCGCGGACCGCGGCCGGCAGTTCGGCCGCCGCGGCGTACACGTTGATCCGGTCGGACGACAGGTCGGTGAGCGACAGCTGCTCCTGCCGCGGGCGCTCGGCCGCCACGGTCAGCGTGGCGGTGCCACCGGCCGGCACCTCGACCGGCAGGCGGTAAGCGCCGGGCGTCGTGTTGCGAACGCCGCCGGCCGGCTCCACCAGGGTCCAGCCGGCGCGGCGCGGGTGCTCGACGAGCACGGTGCGCGCCTCGCGGGCGGCGCCGGCCAGGGTGTAGGTGGTGGTCTGCCGCTCGGTGATGGTCAGCTGGAGCAGGCCGTCGGCGATGGTGGCGCGCGACAGCGTCTGGCTCGGCTGCTCGTTGCGGTCCACCTTGACCTTCTGGTCCACGGCGACGCTCAACAGCCGCTGCTCGCCGGCGGGCAGGGCAGGGAGCTGCGCATCGCCGACGTAGGCGACGTTGCCGCCGTCGCGTTCGTACAGGGTCAGCACACCGGGGGGCAGGCCGGTGCCGGCGTCGTTGTCCAGCCGCACCGCGGCCAGCGGATGGCGCGGCTGCGTGCCCGGCTGATAGAGATCGATGCGGGCAGCCGGAACTGCACGGGCGACGATGGGGAGCAGCAGCGAACTGCCGTTCGGCGCCGACACCGGCTGCGGGTAGCGGAAGACAACCTGGGTGGTGGCCTCGGTCGCCTCGGCCGCGGCGGGCTGGGCGGGACGTTGGGGCGCCGGCGCCATCTTCACCATTGCCGCCGGGGCGCCTGCGCCCGGTGCCGGCGGTGCGTAGGCGGCTTCGTCGCCGCGCGCCGCCGCCATGGGGACCGCTACCGTTCCTTCGTCAGGGCGGGGCAGCACGCGGCCCAGCACCTCTACCGGCACCTCCGGACGATTGACGTAGTAGGCGGTGTAGAGCGCCTGCCGGAAGGTCACCGGGTTGCCGGACACCACCGTCAGCTCGACGCCGTTCCAGTCGGCACCGCTCATGTTCTCCAGCACCGCCCAGCCCTGGAGGTCGCCGGCCTTGGCTTCGCCGGCCGGGAGAGTCAGGCGG
>JAEYOB010000556.1 GCA_023412175.1 Pseudomonadota bacterium
TCCGGCTGAAACCGGACGCCTTCTCCGTTCCTCAGCCCGCGGCGGCGATCTTGCCGCCGGTGCCGGCCATTCCGTTGTTCATGGCCCAGATGGCGGCCTGCGTCCGGTTGACCGCGCCGATCTTGCGCAGCAGGCTCTTGAGGTGGACCTTCACCGTCGCCTCGGTGATGCCCAGTTCGTTGGCGATCTGCTTGTTGCCGTGACCGCTGGTCAGCCGGGTGAGGATCTCGATCTCACGGTTGGACAGCGTCCGCCCGCCGACGTTGGTCGAACCGGGCGAGGACGGGCTCTGCGCCAGGATCTGCGCCATGTCACGCGGGTACACCTTGCCGCCGGCCAGGGCGTAGCGGACCCATTGCGCCAGCGCGCTGCTGGAGGTGTCCGCCGTCAGGCAGCCGTCGGCGCCGGCGGCCAGTGCCTCGCGCAGCATGGCGCCGTTGATCGTGGTGGCGAGCAGCAGAATGCGGGCGTCGGGGAAAGTGGAACGCAGCGCCGCGACGTCCTCGCCGACGGCCTGACAGCCCGTTGCGTCGAACAGCACGGCGTCGGTCGCCGGGGCGTTACCCTGGATGGCTTGGCGGACGTTGGCCGCCTCGGCGACCACCTCAAAGCCTTCCTCGCTCAGAAGGTGACGCAGGCCGCCCCGTTGAAGCCCATTGGCTCCGATGATCATAACCGTCGGCACTTCACTATCCTCCCATCAGCATCGCTGTATGAGGGCAGACTATCCGTTCTTGCGATCCAGGCAACAAACCGGACGGCGAGGCACCGCACGCACCCGCGATGCCCAGATCGGGGGATCCCCTCCCAAAAGCTCCGCCTAAAGTAGTGGTTGCACTTTTGCTGCAATGCAGCATCATATCGGTGTTCGCCCTTCTTGGGCGTTTCCTCCCTAGACTTCGGGCCGCCGCGCACGCGCAGCGGCCCTTTTTTTTTGCCGCCGTCACGGGTCGGGGATGAACGTGCCGCCGCTCTGGATCAGGCGGATGGCGCCGATGGCGACGCTCAAGGGCGCCGACGTCGGCACGAAGCCTTTCAGACCGAGGTCGAGCGCCTTCCGCACCAGGGGGCGGCGCGCCTTCTGCACCAGGGCGGCGATCGGCGGATGCCCTTCGAGGGCCAGCAGCGAGAGCAGCACCTTGCCCATCTCCCCGCCGGTCAGGCCGGAGCGCCCCAGACTCACCAGGATGACGCCGGCGTCCTGCACCACGCCCGGCAGGTCGTTCAATGCATCCTTGCTGGTCAGGTGTTCCACCACAATGTCGGGAGTGCTGGCATGCACGGCGGTGGCCAGGCTTTCGGCGAACAGAAAGCGGTCGTCGATCAGGCGCACCAGGATCCTGCTGCGCTCCCGCCGGAACGGAATGTCGCCGGACGCCGCTCCTCCCGAGCGTTCACCGGCGGCGACGTAGTATGTCGCGAAACGGGTCTCGGCGATCACGCCGAAGCGAACCATTAAGGTCTCCACCGGGGTCAGACGCGCACGGACGAGGCTCCGCGGATCCATTCCGCGTGCTCATATAGAAGTTACAATTATGTACCGGAAAGTATTACCCATCCAGACCGTAATAAGACGTAGCGTCTCCCGCCGACGGCACCACTGCGGAAGCGAAGAAGTACTGCCTTCCCCAATCTTTATCGGCAGGGGGCGTAGCAATGGCAAAGGATCCCTTCCGGCCCGCCGCCAGCCCGCCGCCCATATGCCGGCGGTCTCAGTACGCCCGCCGGTCGGTCCATGCGACCGCTGCCGTCCGCAACAGGATCTTGGCGTCGAGCGCCAGCGAGCAGCGGTCCACATACCGCGAATCCCAGTCGATCCGCCGCGCCATGGTCTCCACGTCCGGCGTCTCGCCCCGGCATCCATTGATCTGCGCCAGCCCGGTAATGCCCGGCGGCACCGCGAAACGGCGGGTGTAGTTGGGGATGGCGGCACCGAAGCGCTCATCCAGCCACAGCGGGTGCGGGCGCGGCCCGACCAGCGACATGTCGCCTTGCAGCACGTTCAAAAGCTGCGGCAACTCGTCGAGGCTGGTGCGGCGCAAAACCCGGCCGACCCGCGTCACACGGTCGTCGCAACGCTTCGCCTGCTGGCATGTATCGTCACCCGGGCGCATGGTGCGGAACTTAAGGATGGTGAATATCCGCATGTCCTTCCCATTGCGCGGCTGCCGGTACAGCACGGGGCCACGCGATTCCAGCCGGATCAGCGCCGCGATCAGCAGCAGCACCGGCAGCAGGGTGAACAGGATCGCGGACGCGAGCATCAGATCCATCGCCCGCTTGGCCTGCAATGGCCGTCCGTACCCGCGGGATTTCCGAAGGGGCCTGGCAATGGTTCGAATGACGGCCGGGATGGTCGTTTGCGCCATGATAACCGTTCCCCCTGATGTCGCACGGTTGCGGCATCAGACGTTAGCGGCACAAATCCCGGCACGCAGTCCCCATTTGAGTATCGAGCGCAGGACAGCCGGCAGGAGAAAAGCTTCCCTCCACTTTTAGTCGGAAAGGAGGTTTTCCTTTCCCCTGCCTTACCCCCACCATAATGGCCGGCTGGCATTATCAGGAATGCGGCTCGGCCGTTCCACGATGCATGCCATGAATACTTATCGGCGTAGTGTGGAAGCCGCTTCTAAGCCATTGGAAGGCTTTGCCCCTCTCCCAACTGAGTAAGCCGCATCCCAGGAAAGCCGGGACGCCGGTAATCCGCCATGCCCCTTCCGCCTTTTTGGGACATTGACCGGATCGACCCGGAAGCTTCCACTTCCAACTCCGGGGCCAACGACAAAACATCAGGCGCGACAAAGACTTGGCCGCACGGTATGCGCCATCCCGATGCCCGTGCAGGAACAATGCATGCTACCTGACGACAGCCGCACCCTTCCGCGTCGCCTCGCCGCCGCCAGAAGGAGTTTCTGCCGCCACATACGTTCGGCGTTGCAGGCCCAAGCCTGCGTGCTCCGCTTCAGCGGCGAAGCGCCCGGCAGGCGGACGGCTTTCAGCTGCGATGGCATCGCAGCGGCAGAGGCACGGCGCCTGGGCGCGCACCTCGACGAAGAATTCATCGGCCGGCTGGGGTTCGCTCACGGGCTGAGCGGAACGTTCCATGCCGCCGGTGGCGAATTGTGCATCGTCGTGTTGCGCACGATCGACGAGCCTGCGTTCACAGCGGCGGATCGCCGGACGCTCGACAGCATCGGCGCCTTGGCGGAGTCCATCCTTGAACTCGCCAGCATCGCGACCGACCTGTCGGCCCTGCTGCAAACCTCGATGCAGGTTCTGGATCGGCTCACCGTCGGCATCGTGCTGGTCGACCCGAAAGGCGGGGTACTGGCGAGCAACCGCACGGCCCGCGACATCGCACGGAAGCATGACGAGCCTGCCGAGGCGCAACCCTTCGGCCCGGCGCCGCATCGCCTGCTGCATACCCTGTCGCAGTC
>JAEYOB010000558.1 GCA_023412175.1 Pseudomonadota bacterium
CTCCACCAGCGGGCCCCCGACGTCCACCTCGGCGCGCCGGTAGTCCCACGAGCCGAGGGTGAACGAGCCGGAAGCGGCAAACTGGTCGCCTGCGCGCTTGCGCACCAGGTTGACCGTGCCGCCGGGCTCGCCGGTGCCGAACATCATGCCGGACGGGCCGCGCAGCACCTCCACCCGGTCGAACATTACGAGATCCGGCTGGGTGCCGTAGATGCTGGACAGCGGCGCCGGCAGTCCGTCCACCAGGGCGTTGTCCAGCTCGAAGCCGCGGGCGAAGATACTGGACCTTCCCTGGTCGTTGGTCAGGACGGTCATGCCGGTGGTGGCGCGCATCGCGTCCTCCAACCGGTTCAGGTTCTGATCCTCGATGCGCTGCCGGGTGACGACGCTGACCGACTGCGGCGTCTGGCGCAACGTCGTCGGGATCTTGGAGCCGACGCTGGTGGCCGAACCGCCGTAGGAGTTCGTCCCTTCGGTGGTGCCCGGATCGCGGACGCGGCGCCCCTCCACCGAAACCGGGTCGATGGCGATGGCGCCGGCGGCGGCGACCGGCTTGCTGAGGACGACCGTACGGGAATCGGTGTAGCGCCACGTGTACCCGCTGCCCGACAGAAGCTGGCCGAGCGCCTGGGACGGCGTAAACGTGCCGGACAGGCCCGCTGACTTGACCCCGGCCACATCCTCCGATGCGAACAGCAAACGCAGACCGGCTTGGTCGGCCAGGGCGGTCAGAGCGGTGTCGAGGTCCTGCGCGGGAATCTGGAACCGGACAGCCTGCTCAGCAGCCTGCGCCACCTGCGGCGGCATCCCGGCCGGAGCGGCCCGCTCCGCGGCATGACCCACGCTCGGGACGGCGAGAAGCACCGCCGCCGTGGACACCATCAAGAACGCCCGAAGACCAGCGACCCGACATCCTCCGTTCTGCACCACCGCGCCGCGCCCCTGCCAAGCAGCCATACCCGAAAACCCCTTCGTTCGTCGCGACGCTCTCGCGCCGCCTGTTTCTCACGCGAATGCAAGTCATTCGCGCCCTTATTGCCTACGACGAAGGAGAGGGGGTGACCTTGCAGTGCCTTTTGCAAAAAAATTTCAGGGTTCAGTATACCAGCGTCAGCAGGGGCAGGCGGGCGACCTTGACCGCCATCGTCTGTTCGACGGTGCGCAGCAGCCCGTCAGGATCCGCAAGGTCGAAGATGCCGGAGACCTCCAGCGCCTTCAGTTGCTCGTCCGCGATCACGATCTGCCCCGCGCGGTAACGCTCCAGCTCGGCGGCAACCTCGCCCAGCGGACGGCGGTTGAAGACCAGCTTGCCGCCACGCCACGCGGTCGCCGCCATGGCATCGACCCGCGCCGGCTCGCTCGGTGGTGCCCCCGCGCCGTAATCGGTGCGCTCGCCGGCGGCAAGCCTGATACGCGCGGACCGGCCATTGCCGCTCCACACCTCCACCGCACCTTCAGCCACCACGACTCCCACTGCCTGACCGCTGCGGCGGACCGAAAACACCGTGCCGAGGGCCTGGGCCTCGCCGTTCGCCGCGCTGACGATGAACGGACGCCCCGGATCCCGCACCACGTCGAAGAGAGCCTCACCCTCGTGAAGGATCACTCGCCGCTCGGCCTCCGAATAGGACACGGACAACGCCGTCGCGGTGTTGAGCGCCGCCAGCGAGCCATCGGGAAGGCGCATGTCCCGGCGCTCGCCCACTCGGGTCGTATGGTCGGCGTAGAGGCCCGCCATCGGACCAAGCACCCCCGAACCCACGACGAGGGCCGCCCCCGACGCCGCGATGGCGCCTGTCAGCACCGCACGTCGTGTCGGTACCCCGCGCCGCCGTTCGGCCGGAAACGTCGTCCTCGCTGCTGTCAACGTCTCAGGAATGCTCTGCCAGAGCGCGTCCGCCTGCCGTGCCGCTGCCTGATGTGCTGAGCTGCGCCGCCGCCACGCTGCAAAGGCGGCGCGATCCGCCCCCGTCGCCCGGCCGGAGTGCAGAAGCACCAGCCAGTCGATAGCCTCGTTGCCGAGCCTCCGGTCGGGAGGCATGCCTGCTCGCGGATCGTGTGACATCATGGAAGCCCGTTCAACCGGAGGGAGCCGTTTCCCCCCTCCCATCCATACGACGTTTCGGGCACGGCATTACAGCAATCCGACACTGCTCATTCTTTTCCGTGCGCGTGCTCCAGCCGATCGCGGCAGTGACGCAGCGCCTGTGCGATGTACTTGGCGACCATGCTTTCGGACACTCCCAGGCGCGCGGCGATCTGTGCGTGCGTCAGGCTTTCCATCCGGCTGAGCAGCAGCGCCTGCCGGGGATTCGGCGGCAGTTCCCGCAGGGCGGAGTCGAGCAGGCGGATCCGTTCGCGCGCCAGCAGCGCCCCTTCCGGCGCCGGGGCCGGATCGGGGACGGACTCCGCCTCCTCATCGGTTCCGGTGACGGCGGCGCGGCGAGCGTCCCGGCGCAACACGTCGATGGCGAGGTTTCCGGCGACACGGAACAGGTAGGCGCGCGGATCCCGAATGTCCGAGGGGGTATCCGCCGTCACCGCAAGGCGCAGGTAGGTGTCCTGCGCGACATCGGCGGCTTGTTCAGCGTTGCCCATCCGGCGGACGAGGAATCGCAGCAGATCCGCATAATGCTCCTGAAAGCTGCTGAACAGGCCGGATGGCTGACGCCCTCCCTTCGACACGGATACGCTCCTCTCGCGTGGCCCGCCGCAGGCGTTCCAAGCCTGCGGCCCGACGCATCGGGCACCCCCTATGCGGCGGCGGCAACGTTAGTATAAATGCGAATGATTATCAATAACGCTGTAAATCACCGGCTTTGCCCATTGGCCTCTCCGGCTTATCTCGACAGAACGGGGTGTTACGTCGGCTGCGCACTAGAGGCGACGCGCGTCCGTCACGACCTCCCTTACGCCCCGAGCCGCGGAGGATGGCATGAGCGTCGACGTCGAGGCCCAACGTGGTTTGCTGATCAAGCTCCGCAACATGGTGGAGCAGTACGAGCGCTGCAGCCTGAAAGGACCAAAGCTGATGCGCGGGGTGCGCTACCAGATGGCGGTGGACGCGACGGACGTGAACGGGGACCAATGCCAGTTCCCCGCCTGCGGATGCGCCAAGGCGGATTGCTCGGACCGGCCCGGCTGCCAGCCTTCCATAAGCTGGAAAAAAGCACCCCCACCATGACGGTGTGCCTCAGGCTCACCGGTCCCAACGCGGCTCCGCCGGGTTCGGCGGGGGCATTCCGGTCCCTCTCAGCGCCCGTGCGATGGCGCTGAAATCACGACGGAGGTCGTACACGAAGTACCGGAAATCGTGATCCATATCGGACAGGAGATTCGCAATCGGGCTTCCGGCCGGCGGGGGCCGATATTCGAGAGCGTTCGCGGCCGTGTCGGCGACCTCGGCGTCGAGCGTGTTCCGCTCCTCCTCCATGGGAGCCCCCCAGGACGTGCTCCCGGCAACCTCAGGGCTGGCCTTCGGCGCCTTGGGGCGGCGCTCCAGCTTCTGCGTGGTCGGCGCTGCCGCCATATCCCTGGAGTCGCGGGCGAAGGCATCCAGGCACCGGCCCTGCGTTCTTGCCTGTGCCAGCATGCCGCCGTCGAGCAGCCAGCAATCGATCGCCTGCGCCCTGCCCACCGGCGCTGCGGAAAGGAGTGCCAGCGTCAGCGCGCCGCACCGAATCGCCTGCCCCATGCCCGTGCCCTCCTGTGCCGCCTCGCACGCGGCTCAGCTTCCGGGACATACATCCGGCCCCCCGGCGGCATTCCCGAAGCAAAGGGCGAAACCGCGGGTCCCACGGCATACCCCCTTGGAACAGGTGCGGGTCAGAGGCCCACCTTTCGGACAGCGGTCAGCGTCCTGGGAGGACTTTTCAAAACATCCACCCGAAGGAAGACCGCACCGCACAGCTACAACCACACCGGCGGTTGTCTCCGTGGTGCAAAGTGAGCATGCTGACGAAGAACAGCCGTCCTTCCATCATGCAGCGACAGAGCCCCACGATTCGTTCCGAAGCACTTGTTCCCGCAGGACATCGCAGGTAGCCGATGACGTTGCTGAACCGCCTGTTGCTCCTGGTCCTGCTCGCGGTGGTACCGATTACCGCCGTCGAAACCTACAATCAGTTCGACCTGCGCCGCCAGCGCGAGGCGGAAATCCATCAGCGGGCGCTCCGCCTCGTCACCGTGCTGGACGCCGAGCATACAGTGCTGATCGAGGGCATTCGCCGGACGCTCGCCACCCTCGGCGAAACCATGGCGTTGCGGGAACGCAACGTGGAGGGCTGCCGCGACCTGATGCGGCGCCTTCGCATCAAGTACCCTGAGTACCTCCGCATTCGCGTCACGGACAATTCGGGTGTGGTCCGCTGCGCGACCGACACCGAAGCCGAGGGGCTCCTGATCACCAGCCGCCTGCACTACAGGCTGGCGGTGGAGACGAACCGCTTCACGGTTGGCGAACACATGAAGGAGCGGACTTCCGACACGCCGGTGATCCCCTTTGCCATGCGGTATGTCGACAAGGATGGCGAGCCGGCCGGCGTGGTGAGCGCGCTCCTGGACATCGGGTGGCTCGGAGGTCATCTGTCCAGGCATCCGCTGCCGCCCAACGCGTCGATCATCGTTACCGACCGCAAGGGCGTGATCCTGGCGCATGTGCCCGAACGGCCGGACATGATCGGCAGCCGCATGCCCGCCCCCTACCTGCAGCTCATCACGGGGCCGAAGAAGGGCACCGCGGAACTGGCCGGAGCCGACAACATCGTCCGGGTGTTCGGCCATTCGCCGGTGGCCACCGAACCGGACAGCCTTTTCATCGCGGTCGGCATCGACAAGGCGCACGCGATGCAACCCATCGATCAGGCCATGGCGCGCTCGATGTCCCTGATCGCGGCCGTGCTCCTGCTAACCGTGCTCGCCGCGTGGTGGGTCGGGCGCCACTCCATCGGGAAGCCGGTGCGGACCCTGATCGGCACCACCCGACGCTGGCGAATGGGTGAGCACGGCGCCCGCGCCCGTCTGACCAACGGCATCGCCGAACTGGCGCAGCTTGGCCGCGCCTTCGACGAGATGGCCGACAGCCTGGAAGAGCGGTCGAGGGCCATCGAGGCCGAGCGGAGCAAGTATCAGGCCATCGTCGACACGGCGATGGACGCCATCGTGGTCATCGACAGCGCCGGGTCGATAAAATCGCTCAACCATACGGCCGAAAGGATCTTCGGCTATCCAGGGGGCGAGGCGATCGGCCGCAACATCGCCGCCCTGGTTCCCGAAACAGAATGGCTGGCACATGATGGCTGCATCGGCCGCGAGGCCGAGGGGCTCCGCAAGGGCGGCTCGAGATTCCCGCTGGAGCTGTCCATCGCCGAATGGCGAAGCGACGGCCAGCGCTTCTTTACCGGCATCATCCGAGACGTTTCGGAACGCAAGACGAGCGAACTCCGGCTGCGGGAAAGCCTTGCGCTGCTGGAGGCGATCCTGGAGAGCACGTCCGATCCCATTTTCGCCAAAGGGGCCGACGGACGTTTGCTCGCCGCCAACACGGCGACAGCCGTGGCGCTCGGATGCCGTCACCGCGAGGAGGTGCTGGGGCGCCGCGACAGCGACTTCCTGACGCCAAAAGCAGCCATGGCCGTCGAATCCGTCGACCGCCGGATCATGGAAACCGGCGAACCCGCCACCATCGAGGAGAGGATCGAGCACCGGGCGCTGGGCGGCGGGCGTATATACCTGACGACCAAAACGCCGCTCCGGAACCTTAATGGCGAGATCCTCGGCCTAGTCGGGATCGCCCGCGACATCACCGAACGCATGCGGAGGGAAGACGCGCTGCGTATGAGCGAGGAGCGCTTCCGCTCGCTGGTCGAGAACGCTCCCAACATCATGTGGCTGAACCACCCGGACGGGCGGCTCAAGTTCTTCAACGCGGCTTGGCGGTCATACACCGGACACGAAACCGAGGAGGACACGCGCTGGAACATCCTTCATCCGGAGGATCAGGAGCGCATCAAGAATCTTCGCCACCACGCACTCGCCACCGGTGAGCCGTACGAATACGAGATGCGCCTCCGGCGCGCCGACGGCGCCTACCGCTGGCATCTCGGCCGGGTCACCCCGGTGCGCGAAGACGAAAAGATCGTCTCCTGGATCGGCACGTCGATGGACGTCCACGACATTCATCGGGCCCGCGAAGCCGCACAGGAGGCTGACCGCTCGAAAACCCGCTTCCTGGCCGCCGCCAGCCACGACCTCCGCCAGCCGATGCAATCCATCCTGCTGTTCACCGAGGCGCTGCAGCCGCATATCAAGGATGCGGCCGGACGAGCCAAGATGACGCATCTGCACAACAGCCTGGATGCCCTCCGCGGTCTGCTCGACAGCCTGCTGGACGTTTCCCGCCTGGATGCCGACATCGTCACGCCGCAGTTCGAGGACTTCCCCGTTTCCGAGGTCATCGGGCCGTTGAGCGCAGCCTATGCCGCCGTCGCTCGGGAGAAAGGACTGGGTTGGCAGGTCTCGGCGTGCGCTGCGCAGGTGTGCAGCGACCGGGTCCTGCTCGGCCGGATTCTGAGAAACCTGATCGAAAACGCGGTGCGCTACACGGCAGCCGGGGAAATCTCCATCGACTGCACGCTTTGGAACGGGAGCCTTCTGATCGAGGTGCGTGACACCGGCATCGGTATTCCCCCAGAGCACCGGCACCGGATCTTCGAAGAGTTCCATCAGGTCGGCAACCCGGAACGCGACCGGACGCAGGGCCTTGGCCTCGGGCTCGCCATCGTGCGGCGGCTGTCGAGACTCCTGAATCACCCGATCACGGTTACCTCGGAACCGGGTCAGGGATCGACCTTCACCCTCTCGGTGCCGCTCGCCGCGGTCGAAGCGCCCCCCGTGCAACCGCCGCTTCCCCTTGTACCGCCACCGGCATCGACCGACGGCAGAACCAAAAGGTTCGTCGTCGTGGTGGACGACGATCCTATGGTGCTGATGGGGTTGGAGGCCATGCTCCGGGAATGGGGCTATGATGTGCTGACGGCCGGCTCGACGGATGAGGCCCTGAAGAACCTGCAGGAGGAACACCGCAGGCCGGATATCCTCCTCGTCGATTACCGTTTGCGCGAAGAACGGGTAGGCACCGAGGCTGTGCTGCGCATCCGCGCGATGTTCGGGACGGAAGTTCCGGGCATCATCGTAACCGGCGAGATCGGGCCGGAACCCCAGCAGGATGCTGCCGAGCACGGGCTCGGCCTGCTGCACAAGCCGGTGTCGCCGCGCCTGCTCGAAGTGGCGCTCACCCGCCAACTCCAGGCGGCGGAGTGATGCCGAAGGCAGTCGATGCGGTGCCCCGGTGAGCAATACGAGGTGAAGGAATGTTTGCGTGGCTGTTTGGCCGGAAGAACATCGGCGGTGATCGTATAACCATCTGGCTGGGTCCGAGGGCGCTCAAACGCATCGACCGCATGCAGGAGCGGCTCGGGGTGCGCAAGCGCATCGACGTGCTGCGCCGCGCCCTCATCGTGCTGGATCTCGTTCTGGAGCATTGCGGCAACAAGCCCTTCACCGTCGTCTCCGCCGACGGGCGCAGCGTCCGCATACCCAGCCTGTCGGAGCGGCGCTTGCGGGTCGTCGGCGGCCGCGATGTCGATGGCGGCACCTGACGTACGCCCGAGTTCAGAACTGGCCCTACCCCCCGACCGCGGCGAGGATGCGTTCGCCGAACGCGGCTCCCAACGCGAATCCGAGCGCCACCCCCAGCACCAATCCTGTCAGAAGCCCGCCGCGCCCGGATGTCCGCGTCGTCTCCGACGCCGCTTCGGAAGGCGACGGCGTCCGTCGGGAGGGGGAAGTCGATGCAGCGGCGTAGGATGCGTCCGTCGCTTCATACCATTGCTGGATGCGCTGCAGTGCCTGCGTCTGCTCCGCGTCAGGAACCGCCGTGCCGCGTCCGTGGGCGATCTCCCACGCGAGCGCCACGAACCGCGCGGCGGTCCGTCCGTCGGGGTTGAAGACAGACGCCGGCATACGGCGGTAGGACGCCTTCACCACGTCGGTGTCGTACGGCACGACGGTGCGGAACACTAGGTTCGGGTATTCCCCCCCGACCTTCTCCAGCGACTCGCGGCCGACCTGGTCGTTGGTGATGGAAAGCATCAGTATGCCCGCGACCTTCAGGTCGGGATTCATGCCCTTCTGGATGTGATCGACAACCGTCAGCGTTCTCTTCAGACCATCCAGGGCGTAGCCGCCGGGGAAAACGGGAATGATCAGTTGGTCGGACGCCGCGAGCGCGCCCGCCGCCAGATGGCCAAGGGCGGGCGGGCAGTCGATGACGATGTAGTCGGGCGCGCTCCGCGTGAAGCGCAGGGCCTGGCGCAGCTTGCGCTGCGAACTGCCCTGCCGGTCCATCGCATGCTCGAGCGAGTAGAGCTTGCGGGCGCCGGTGACCACGGACAGCCCTTCGAACGCGGTCGGGGTGACGGCGTCCTCGATGAAGACATCCTGGTTGAGAAGGTCGTGGATGCCGACCTTCGCCTCCTTCCGGACGGGGAAATTACCGGAGGCGCTGCTCTGCGGATCGAAGTCGATCAGCACCACGCTCTTCCCCAGAGCCGCAAGGCTGATGCCGAGGTTCACTGCCGAGGTTGTTTTTCCGACACCCCCCTTCTGGTTGTACACGGACAGGATGACGGGCTGCTTCGTCTCCTGACCATCGAACACATCATTGTAGGTGGTCATATCGTTTTGCTCATTGGCAGTGCCGGTCGCTTGCGCGCGCCAAATTGGCTCCTGCGGCCGATCCGCACAAGAGTCGATATCATATTTCCACTGCGGCCGGCTTTTCGGTGGGTCGTGCCGGCTACGCGGCGCCCATCCCGGCACACCAGCGCTCGACTTCCTCCGCCGGCATCGGGCGGGCGATGGCGTAACCTTGCGCCTCGGCGCAGCCGCACCCCTGCAACATCGCCAGCAGGTCGCCGGTCTCGACTCCCTCGGCCACCGCACGGGTGCCGAGGTTGCGAGCCAGCGACACCATGGTCTGCACGACCACCGCGTCCGCCGGATCGCACAGCATGCGCCGCACGAAGGACTGGTCGATCTTCAGCGAGGCGATGGGCGGAAGGCGGCGCAGGGTGGCGAAGGACGAGTAGCCTGTACCGAAATCGTCGATGGCGATCTCCACACCCAGGCCGGCGATGCGCGTCAGCACGGCCAGCGCCCGCTCCGGGTCGGCCATCATCGCCGTCTCGGTGATCTCCAGTTCCAGATTCTGCGGGGCGAGGCCGCAGCGCGCCAGGACCGAGCGCACCTGATCCGGCAGCGTTTCGTCGATCAGGTTGCGTGCCGACAGGTTGACCGACATGCGCCAGGTGCGTCCCGCCGCGCGCCACGCCACCGCCTGCGCCACGGCGGCGTCGAGCACCCAGGCCGTCAGGTCGTGGATGAGGTCGGTCATTTCCGCCATCGGCACGAACTCGCCGGGCGGGATCAGACCGTACAGCGGGTGCTGCCAGCGGACCAACGCCTCCATCCCGGCGATGCTGCCATCCGGCACCCGCAGGATCGGCTGGTAATGCAGCCGCAGCTGGCCCAGCCGCATCGCATCGCCGAGATCCGCCATCAGCGCCAACCGCGATGCGCTGTGCGTGTCTGCCTGTGCCACGTAATGCGAGTAGCCGCTCTGCTTGCGCTTGGCGACGTACATCGCCACGTCGGCACAGCGCAGCAGGGTCGAGGAATCGCGGCCATCCTGGGGATGCACGGCGATTCCCACGCTTGCCCCCACCTCCAGACGCATGCCCTCCAGCGAGAAGGGCCGGCGCAGAGAGGTCAGGAACTCCACCGCCCAGGCCTTTGCTTCCTCAGGGCTGGCG
>JAEYOB010000605.1 GCA_023412175.1 Pseudomonadota bacterium
CCCCTGCACAGCGGGGGAGGGTCAGGGTGGGGGCCCGTGTCCAGGAATCTCCGCCCCAATTCGCCGGAAACTGTGGGCCGCCTCACAGATCCGGGGACGCGCGGCCTCCAGTCTGCGCACGTCGGCATCCGCCGGCACACAGCACGCGCACTGGAAGGTATCCGGCCATGAAGAGGAAGAGCCAAATCGCCCTGAGCGCCGCCGCATTGGCGGCGCCCCTGCTCGTCGTCGGTCTCGGCATGTTCGGCGGCACCGCGACGCCGCCCGCGCAAGCCATCGTTTCCGAAGCTCCGGCATCCGTCGCAAGCTCCCCCGCGTGGCCCAGGCCGGGCGCCGGACCGGCGGCGGACCGTACCGACGATGACGGCCAACCGAGCGCCACGGGAATGGAGAACATCCCGGTGTTCGATTGAGCACCCCCGTCCACCGTCCTCTCCCGTTCGAGGCGGGAGAGGACGGGGATTCAGGCAGTGCCCGGAGAGGGTTTTCAAGGAGGCAAGCCGCCTCCACCCCGATCAGTTGAGCGTGCGAAGCCCGAAGGTGCCCTCGATCTTCGCCAGCGTCTTGTCCAAGCCGCTGTCCTCCATCGCCTTGCGGGCCTTGTCGAGCACGGTCTTAGCCTTGGCGAGCTTCTTCTTTTCCTTGTCCAGATCAGCTTTAACCTTGAGATACTTTTTCTTGTAATCCTGATACTGGACATCGGTCTTGAGGGCGGCCGCCACGTTGCCCAACGCCTTGGCACGATCCTGGCCCAACTGCGCGAAAGCGTTCATGTCAGTCAGCAGCTTGTTATGGGCGTCCACGCTCTTGTTGTATTCCTCGATGGCGGCCGAGACGGCCTTCTCAAGCTTCGCGTTCTTCTTGTAATCCTCGACTGTGCGCATGTTGGTCACGACGTGCTTGTCGCCGCGCTTCATCGCCTTGGGATTGTCCTTGTCCCAGCTGTCGGTATCGCCGTCGTTGCGCGCGGTGATGGACGGGCCGGGCATGCCGACGACGCTGGCCTTGGTGTAGCCGGCGCCCTTCAGCAGGTCCCAGACCTTCTTGGCGAAGGGGTCGTCCTGCTTCGACGCCTCCGGCCCGCCCGACGCGGTGAAGCAGCCGGACAGGAAGATCTTGCCCGAGTAATCCTTGCCGATGCGCTGCTTGGGATCCTTGCTGCCGGTCAGCAGCTTGACGATGTCCTTCGGCGTTTTCTTGCCCAGCTTGCTTGCGATGAGGCGCCCGCTGGGCGTTGCGTCCGGGGTGCCGTGGGCACAGAGGATGATGTTGCCGGTCAGTTCGCCGAACTCGTAATCGTCCTTGGTCATGACCTTGGTGCCGAACTTGTCGGCCTGCGCCTTGCCCGCCGGCCCGATGACCTTGTCGTTCGGGTCCAGGCTGATGACGGCGGCGGTCTCCTTGACCAGTTTGTCCTTGATGTCCTCGTAGCCCTTCACGAGCAGGTCCATCGCCTCGAACTTGTCGTTGTCCTTGTCGCGCAGGACGAGGACGAGCGAGCCTTTGACGACGCCGACCTGGAGATACGGATCCTTGGCGCGATTGGCCTTCTTCTCGTAGGAAATGAAGCTCTTGAAGTTGCCCAGGATCTTGAGGCCCTGGACGTCCTTGGCTCCAGCCGCCTCCAGATCGGCCGTGATGGCCTTCAGCACCTTGCCGATGTCGAAGTTGCTGAAGTTAACGTCCTTCTTCTTACCAGAAATAATCGGATCCAATTTGGTCGGCATCTGTCCTCTCCCGGCTGCTGGCGTCCTGAGACAGCGAAATCTTCTCTGGCGCGTCGCAGGTTCGCGGGATCATGCCGGTTGCGGACGACGCCGCTCCCAAGGCCACCACCCGGACATGGACGCCTGAAGAGAGTAACGCCGGACGTACACCCGTCTAAGGAGAGGCCGGTTCACAATGAACGGGATGGGATTTGATGAGAGTGCGATGCATTCCCGCTCGGGGACCAGGCTCGGGAACTGTCCCGACGTACCTGTTCAAGGAGACGGGTGCCCCGGCCCCGCACCGCCCCCGCAGCGCGGGGGATGCGATCACCCCACCCGTTCCAGCACCACCGTGCCCAGCGGCGGCAGGATCAGGTTCAGCGAGTGCGGGCGGCCGTGCCAGGAGATGTCCTCGGCGTCCACCACCTCGCCGGGGCCGACGCCGCTGCCGCCGTAGCGCGGATCGTCGGTGTTCAGCCGCACCGCGTAGCGCCCCGGATAGGGCACGCCCACCCGGTAGCCGTCGCGCGGCACCGGCGTGAAGCTGCACACCACGACGAACACGCGCTCCGCCGCGCGGCCCTTGCGCAGGAAGGCCAGCACGCTGTTGTCGGAATCGTTGGCCTCGATCCACTCGAAGCCCGCCGGGTCGGTGTCGAGCTGGTGCAGCGCCGGCTCGTCGCGGTACAGGCCGTTGAGGTCGCGGATCAGGTCGCGCATGCCGCGGTGCAGCGGCTCCTCCAGCAGGTGCCAGTCCAGGCTCTGGGCGTAGTTCCACTCGCGCCACTGCGCGAACTCGCCGCCCATGAACAGCAGCTTCTTGCCGGGATGCGTCCACATGAAGGCGAAGTAGGCGCGCAGGTTGGCAAACTTCTGCCAGGCGTCGCCGGGCATCTTGTCGATCAGCGAGCCCTTGCCGTGCACCACCTCGTCGTGGCTCAGCGGCAGCACGAAGTTCTCAGAGAAGGCGTACAGCAGCCCGAAGGTCAGGTGGTGGTGGTGGTAGCGGCGGTGGATCGGGTCCTTCGACATGTAGGTGAGTGTGTCGTGCATCCACCCCATGTTCCACTTGTACCCGAAGCCCAGCCCGCCCAGGTAGACCGGCCGCGACACGCTGGGCCAAGCGGTCGATTCCTCGGCGATGGTGGTGGCGCCGTCGTGCCGGCCGAAGGCCAGCTCGTTCATGCGCTTGAGGAAGGCGATGGCCTCCAGGTTCTCGCGACCGCCGAACTGGTTGGGGACCCACTCGTCGTGCTTGCGGCTGTAGTCGAGGTAGAGCATCGACGCCACCGCGTCCACGCGCAGCCCGTCGAGATGGTACTGGTCCAGCCAGAACAGCGCGTTGCCCAGGAGGAAGTTCGACACCTCGCGCCGGCCGAAATTGTAGATCAGGGTGTTCCAGTCCATGTGGAAGCCCTGGCGCGGGTCGGAATGCTCGTACAGGTGCGTGCCGTCGAACAGGCCCAGGCCGTGCTGGTCGGTGGGGAAATGCCCCGGCACCCAGTCGAGGATGACGCCGATCCCCTCACGGTGGCAGGCATCGACGAACCGCTTGAAGTCCTCCGGCCCGCCGTGCCGCCGGGTCGGCGCGTACAGCCCGATGGGCTGGTAGCCCCAGGAGCCGTCGAACGGGTGCTCGGTGATCGGCAGCAGCTCGATGTGGGTGAAGCCGAGATCCCGGACGTAGGGCACCAGCCGCTCGGCCAACTCGTCGTAGGTGAGGAAGCGGTTGTCCTCCTCCGGCACCCGCGCCCAGGAGCCGAGATGCACCTCGTAGACGCTCATCGGCGCTTCGCGCTCCTGCGCCTTGGCGCGGTCGTGCATCCAGCCATGGTCCTGCCAGCCGTAGGACGGCAGGCCGCGCACCACCGAGGCGGTGTCCGGCCGCATCTCCGCCTCGAAGGCGTAGGGATCGGCCTTCAGCGGCAGCAGGCTGCCGTCGGCGCCCTTGATCTCGAACTTGTAGCGGTCGCCGACGCCGGCGTGCGGAATGAAGATCTCCCAGACGCCAGCCTCGACGCGCTTGCGCATGGGAAGGCGCCGGCCGTCCCAGTCGCAGAAGTCGCCGTCCACGCTGACCCGGCGCGCGTTGGGCGCCCAGACGGCGAAGGCGACGCCGGCCACGCCGTCGATCTCCCGCGGGTGGGCGCCCAGCTTCTCGTAGGCGCGCAGGTGGTTGCCCTCGGCGATCAGGTGCAGATCCAGCTCGCCAAGGATCTGGCCGAAGCGGTAGGCGTCCTCGAACTCCTGCGTCGCCAGGGGGAACTCCACCTTCAGGCGGTAGCGGAAGCGCTGGCGGCGGTCGGGCATCACCGCAGCGAGGAAGCCGTCGTCGTGGATGCGGTGCATCTCCGCGGCGGGCTCGCCGGTGGCGCCGTCGATGACCCAGGCGCGGAGCGCGCCGGGGAAGAAGGCGCGCACCTCGACCGGCGCGTCCTCGCCGTCCTGGTGCATGCCGAGGATGGCGAAGGGATCGCCGTGTTCGGCGCGGACGATCGCCTCGATGCCGCCTCGGAACATGGCCGCCTTGCGGGGATCGGCCTTGAGCCGGGTGTTGATCTCGTTCGGCATCGCTGGTCCCTTCCTCTCGCTCATCACTTCGTGGCTCAACAAAGAGGTGCGGTCAATGTGACTTTCGGACGTTCGAAGGTCCGGTGAATCAGTCCAACTCCGGCAGGACGGCGCCGTCGAGGATGCCGAGCACGCCCTTCACCGGGATGCACAGCCAGCCGGGGCGGTTGGACGCCTCGTAGGCGATCTCGTAGAGCGCCTTCTCCAGCAGGAAGAGCGACAGCAGCCGCCGCACCGCCGCCTCGTCGGCCGGCCACACCCCGCCGCCGCGCGCCGTCTCGCGGTAGGACGCCAGGAAGGCGGAGACCGTCCGCCCCTGCCAGTCGCGCACCGCGTCGAACAGCCGGGACGCCGCGGCCTGCTCGGCCGTCACGTTTTCCAGCCGGAACATCGACGCCCACGCCGCGTAGTCGAACGAGCGCAGCATGCCCGCCACGTCCACCAGCGGCGAGCGCTTCGCGCGCCGCTCGTCCAGCGCGCGCGCCGGCTCGCCCTCGAAGTCGATGATGTAATAGTCGTTCTGCGCCTGCAGCACCTGACCCAGATGGTAGTCGCCGTGCACGCGGGTCTTCATCATCTCGACCGGGCGGGCGGCCGCCTCCTCCAGGCGGTCGAGCACCTCGCGCCGGCGGGCCAGCAGGGACTCGACCTCGGCCCGCGTGTCGCCCGACAGCCGCTCCAGCGCCGCCGACAGGCCGGCGAAGGCGGTCTCCGCCTGCCGGCGGGCGCGGTCGGCCCAGGAATGCAGGTCGTCGGCGGTCACCGGCTCGGGATCGAAGTCCGGCCCGCCGCCCGGCGTGGCGAAGGCGGCGTGCATCTCGGCGGTGCGCTGGCCCAGCGTCGCCGCCCACTGCCGGTAGACGGCGAAGGGCTCGCCCTCGGCGGTCTCGTCGGGCGCCTGCGAGCCGCCGATGCGCAGCTCGTCCAGCTCGCGCTCCAGATAGGCGATGGTGGTGGCCCAGCCGTCGCCCTGGTTGCGCAGGAAGCCCTGCACGACGGCCAGCGTGGTCGGCGTGCCGTCCTCGGCGATGTGCTCGACCGCACCGAGCAGCGGCGGCGTGTTGGCGAAGCCCGCCACCTCGGTGAGGAAGCGGCCGACCTCCAGCTCCGGGTGGATGCCGGGGGAGAGCCGGCGCAGCACCTTGACCATCGCCCGGTCGCCGACCAGCACCGAGGTGTTGCTCTGCTCGACGCCGACGCGGCGGATCTCGACGTCCTCCGCGAAGTCGACGTCGGCAAGGCGGGAGGTCGGCTGGAAGCGCAGCACGCCATCGTTGGCCTTGACCTCGCGGCCGTCGCGCAGCGCCTGGATGAGCGACCGGATGAATCCCTCCTCCGCCCCGGCATCGTACAGCGCGCCGGGATGCGGGCCGCGGCGCACCTTGGCCAGCGTGAAGGGCAGCAGCGGCCAGCCCACCGTACCGGCATCCGGCGCCCAGTTCATGCCGAGCGGCAGGAAATACCGCTGCGGCCCGCCGTCACCGGAAACGGTCACCTCGATGCGAGAGAGCAGGTAGCCGTCGCCGGGATTGGGGCCGAGGCCGGGCAACTGGCTGTAGCCGACGATGCGGGCGCCGGTGATGCTCTGGTCCTTGGCGGCGAACCAGCGCTGCGCCGCCAGGAAGGCCGGCAGCACCGCGCCTTCGAACTCCTGCTGGCTGCGGCTGTTGGCCGGGATCGACCAGCCTTCGCGCACCACCAGGGTCACGAGGTCCGGGTTCGGCTCGGGCAGCGCCTCGTGCCAGCTCGGCAGCGCCGCCTCGGCGGCCAGCGCGAACCAGTAGAAGCCGTAGGCCGGCAGCGTCAGCAGGTAGGTCAGGTCGCCGATCGGCGGGAAGACGGTGCGGCCCAGCATCTCGACGGGGATGCGGCCCTTGAACTGCTTGAGGTCGAGTTCCACCGCCTGGGCCGAGCGCGACAGGTTGGCGACGCACAGGATGACCTCCTCCTGGTCGCCGTCGCCGAAGGTGCGGAGATAGGCGAGAATCTTGCGGTTGCCGGGGTAGAGCAGCCGGAACTCGCCGCGGCCGAACGCCTTGTGCTGCTGGCGCACGGCGACCAGACGCTTGGTCCAGTTCAGCAGCGACGACGGGTTGCGCGCCTGCGCCTCGACGTTCACCGCCTGGAAGCCGTAGATCGGGTCCTGGATGGTCGGCAGGAATAGGCGCGCCGGGTCGGAGCGGCTGAAGCCGCCGTTGCGGTCGGGCGACCACTGCATGGGCGTGCGCACGCCGTCGCGGTCGCCGAGGTAGATGTTGTCGCCCATGCCGATCTCGTCGCCGTAGTAGACCACCGGCGTGCCGGGCATGGACATGAGCAGGCTGTTCAGCAGCTCGATCTTGCGGCGGTCGTTCTCCAGCAGCGGCGCCAGACGGCGGCGGATCCCCAGATTAATCCGCATGCGGCGGTCGGTGGCGTAGAAGTTCCAGAGATAGTCGCGCTCGTCGTTGGTGACCATCTCCAGCGTCAGCTCATCGTGGTTGCGCAGGAAGATGGCCCACTGGCTCTTGTCCGGGATGTCCGGCGTCTGGCGCATGATGTCGGCGATCGGGTGCCGGTCCTCCATGGCCAGCGCCATGTACATGCGCGGCATGACCGGGAAGTGGAAGGCCATGTGGCACTCGTCGCCGCCCTTCGCCGGGTCGCCGAAATAGGGCAGCACGTCCTCCGGCCACTGGTTGGCCTCGGCCAGCAGCATGCGGTCGGTGTAGTGCTTGTCCACCGCGG
>JAEYOB010000607.1 GCA_023412175.1 Pseudomonadota bacterium
CCCTGCTGGCCCGCGGCGCCGTCGTGGACCGCGCGGCCAACCATGGCTGGACGGCGCTGATGTATGCGGCGCACGCCGGCAACGAGCCGGTGGTCCGCATGCTGGTGGACGCCGGCGCCAACCCGGCCCGCACCGACCAGATGGGCAACTCCGCCCTCACGCTTGGCCGCCAGCAGGGCCACGCCCAGATCATGGGTGCGCTGATGGGGCGCTGACGAAGCGCCCTCCCCGCCGAGGCATTCAGAACAGATCCTGGAGGCGTCAGCCGCCCCTGCCGGACGTGGGGGCCAGTTTGGCTTGTTTCGCCGCCACGTTCTTCTCCGCCGACTTCTTCCGCTTTGCCTTGCCCTTTGCCGGCTTCGTCTCGGCGGCGGGCTCGACCGCCTTGACCGCCGCCTTGCCCACGCGCTGGCGCTTTATTTCGGCAAGCGGCACGATCTCATGGGAATTGCGCGCGAAGGCGTCACCGCAATGACCTGTCTTCTTCAGCTCGGCCAGTTCGGGGTCGTCGAGCTGCCAGCAGTCCACCGTACGCACCGCGCAGCCCGATGCGCCCATCAACACCACCAGGGCCGCTGCGCAGCGCAACGCCGTCCGTCGCATTCCACTCCCTCACACGGCCTGCGGATCCCATCAGGAATACACGCGGTCCGTCCACTTGGCCCTGGCGCGAAGCGGGAGGAGCGGGCGGCGGGCGGGCTACCTATTTCGCCGCGCTGGTCTCCAACAGCGCCAGCAGGCCAGCCAGCAGCTCGGCGGGGCGCGGCGGGCAGCCGGGAATGTGCAGATCGACCGGCACCACGCCGGACACACCGCCGGTCACCGCATAGCCGTCCTTGAACAGGCCGCCATCGATGGCGCAGGCGCCGCAGGCCACCACCCACTTGGGGTCCGGCGTAGCGTCCCAGGTGCGGTACAGGGCCTCGCGCATGTTCCTGGTCACGGGGCCGGTGACCAGCAGCACGTCGGCGTGGCGCGGTGAGGCCACGAAGCGGATGCCGAAGCGCTCCAGATCGTAGAGCGGGTTGTTGAGCGCGTGGATCTCCAGTTCGCACCCGTTGCACGAGCCGGCGTCCACTTCGCGGATCGACAGGCTGCGGCCCAGCCGCGCCTGCGCCGCACGGTTCAGCTTGCCGGCCAGTTCGTCCAGTGCGTCCCTGGAGGGGGCCGGGGCCTCCTCGGTGACCGGACCGCCGCGCAGCGCCTTGAGGATGTGCGTCAGCATCAGAGGTCGTGCCCTGAATAGGAGCAGTTGAACGACTTGTTGCAGAGCGGGAAGTCGGCCACGATGTTGCCCTCGATCGCCGCCTCCAGCAACGGCCATTGGAACCAGGACGGATCGCGCGGGTGGCAGCGGTCGATGGTGCCGGCGGCGGTCACCCGCACCCAGGTCAGGATCTCGCCGCGGAAACCTTCCACCAGGGCCATGCCTTCATGGGAAGCTTCGCCGCCGGGTCCCTCGACCGGCACCCGAGGCAGCGGCCGTTCGCCCCGGTCGTTGCGCGGCGCGCCGGGCATGCGCTTAACGATCTGCTCGACGAGGCCGAGGCTCTGCTCCACCTCGCGGATGCGGATCCAGACGCGGGCGTTCACGTCGCCCTCCGTCAGCACCGGCACCTCGAACTCGAGGTCCTCGTAGGGGGAGTAGGACGGGTTGCGCCGCGCGTCCAACCCGCGCCCGGCCGCCCGCCCGACATGGCCGCCGGCGCCGAAGCGGTTCACCAGACCGCCCGAAACGATGCCGGTGGTCACCGTGCGGTCCTGGAGGCTCGCCTTGTTCTCGTAAATCTTCACCAGCGGCGGGAAGCGGCGGCGCAGTTCGGCCGCGAGTTCCAGCAGGCGCACCGGGCCGTCCTCGCTGATGTCGACGGCGACGCCGCCGGGCACCACGCGATCCATCATCAGCCGGTGGCCGAAGCAGGCGTCCGCCGTGCGCGCCACCATCTCGCGCAGTTGGCTCATCTCCGCCAGCATGAAGGCGAAGGCGGCGTCGTTGCACACCGCGCCGATGTCGCCGAGATGGTTGGCGATGCGCTCCAACTCCGCCATCAACGCGCGCAGCCACACCGCGCGCGGCGGCACGGCGATGCCCAGCGCCGCCTCCACCGCCATGGCGAAGGCCAGGGAATGCGCCACCGTGCTGTCGCCCGAGACGCGGGCGGCGAGCTTCGCGGCATCCTCCACGGCCCTGCCGCGCATCAGCCCCTCGATCCCCTTGTGCACCCAGCCAAGCTGCTCCTCCAGCCGCACCACCGTCTCGCCGTTGCAGGTGAAGCGGAAGTGGCCGGGTTCGATGATGCCGGCGTGCACCGGGCCGACCGGCACCTGGTGAAGCCCCTCACCCTCGACGGGCAGGAAGGTGTAGGGCGGCGGGTCCGGCAGCGGGGCCGCGGGATCGTCCGACAACGGCCGGCGCACGCCCCAGCGGTCGTGATCGAGCCACGGGCGCGGATCGGTCAGCCGCTCGGCGGTCAGGCCGAACAGGTCCTGGATGGCGCGCTCCAGCCGGATCGCGCCGGGGCGCACGGCGCTGAGGCTGGGGAAGACGCCATCCGGGCACTCCAGCGTGACCACCGCAAGGTCGCCGGCCATGTCCTCGCGGATTGCGGCGTGCACCGCGCCCGGCTCGCCCCACAGGCCGAGCAGCGACCAGCCGTTGCCGGCCATCGCCTCGACCATCGTCCGCCAGCCGCCCGCCGTGGTGACGTAGCGTGGCCAGGGGCGGTGCCCTTCCACCGGCTTGCCGATGCGCCGCAGAAGGCCGAACAGGGGATCCTCGCCGAAGTACATGGCCCTATCCCAACAGATGCGCGACGGTCTGGAACCACGCCACCAACGGCCCCGGTAGCCAGATTCCGGCCACCAGCACCAGCCCGAGATGCGCGTAGAGCGGCACCAGCGACCCGTGCAGCGGCACCGTTTCCCCGTCCGGTTCACCGAAGCAGAGTTGCTGCACGCGCAGCACCAGCGCGCCGAAGGCGACCAGCACGCCCAGTGCCAGCGGCAGCGCAAGCAGCGGCTCGCGGGCGAAGGTGGAGGTGATCAGCAGGAACTCGCTCGTGAAGATGCCGAAGGGCGGCAGCCCGGCGATGGCGACCACGCCGATCAGCAGGCCCCAGCCCAGCGCCGGGTGGCTGACGGTCAGGCCGCGGATCCGGTCGATGGCCTGCGTGCCCTTTGCCTGGGTGACGTGGCCGACGGCGTAGAAGATTGCCGACTTGGTCAGGCTGTGCATCGCCATGTGCAGCAGGCCGGCGAAATTGGCGAGCGGCCCCCCCATGCCGAAGGCGAAGGTGATGATGCCCATGTGCTCGATGGAGCTGTAGGCGAAGAATCGCTTGATGTCGCGCCGCCGGTACAGCATGAAGCCGGCCAGCAGCAGCGATGCCAGCCCCATGGCGATCATCAGCGGCCCCGGCGACAGCGCCGCGCCGTTGGCCGCCAGCAGCATCTTGAAGCGCAGCACCGCGTACAGCGCCACGTTCAGCAGCAGCCCGGACAGGACGGCGGAGATCGGGGTCGGCCCCTCGGCGTGCGCGTCGGGCAGCCACGCGTGCAGCGGCGCCAGACCGACCTTTGTGCCGTAGCCGACCAGCAGGAACACGAAGGCGAGGTTGAGGATCGCCGGATCGACCTTGTCCACGAACGTCATCAGCTCGGTCCAGGTCATCGCCGCCATGCCCGGTCCCATCACCGGCTGCGCGGCGAGGTACATCAGGATGGTGCCGAACAGCGCCAGCGCGATGCCGACGCCGCACAGGATGAAGTACTTCCACGCCGCCTCGATGCTCTCGGCGGTGCGGTACAGGCTGACCATCAGCACGGTGGTGAGCGTCGCCCCCTCCACCGCCACCCACATGACGCCCAGGTTGTTGGCGCTGAGCGCCAGCAGCATGGTGAACAGAAACGCCTGATACATGGCGTGGTAGAAGCGCAGGTTGAGCGGGTTCAGCTTCCCCGCCGCGATCTCGTGCCCGATGTAGGTGGCCGAGAAGATCGAGGTGGTGAAGCCCACGAAGGTGGTCAGCACCACCAGATAGATGTTGAAGGCGTCCACCACGAACAGCGCGTCCGCCCCCGGCTCCTGCACGAACAGCAGAAGCGACAGCAGCAGCGTCAGGCCGGAGGCCGCCACGTTGAGCCACGCCCCCAGCCGGTAGCCGGGCACCAGCGCCAGCACCCCGCCCGCCAGCAGCGGCAACGCGACGACGGCGTAGATCGCGCTCAATGGCTTTCCCCCCGGAAGGACTCGATCTTCTGCATGTCCAGCGTGTCGAAGCGCTCGCGGATGTGGAACAGGAAGATGCCGAAGACGATGAAGGCCACCATCACCGAAAAGGCCACCGACATCTCGACCACCAGCGGCATGCCGGCGACGCCGACGGCGGCCAGGATCAGCCCGTTCTCGATCGACATGAAGCCGACCACCTGGCTGACCGCGTTGCGGCGCGAGATCATCATCAGCAGGCCCAGCAGCACCACGGAGAGCGACAGCGCCAGATCCTCGCGGGTCAGCGCCGAGGCCTGCTCGGTCACCGGCATGACCAGCAGGATCGACAGCGTCACCAGCGACACGCCGGCCAGCATGGTCAGGCCGATGGACAGCGCCGGCTCGATGGTGCGCTGGATGTTCAGCTTGCGGATGATCCGGTGCAACGCCACGGGAATCAGGATGGCCTTCAGCACCAGCGTCAGCAGCGCGGTGACGTAGAGGTGCGGCGCGTCGTGGATGAAGCCCTGCCACGCGGCGGCGGCCGACAACGCCAGCGCCTGCGCGGTGAAGACGTGCAGCAGCGAGAACAACCGGCGCTGGTAGAGGAGTGCGAAGCTCATCAGCAGCACGACGGCCCCCAGCAGGTGCGCGGCATCGTAACCGAGGTCGAGCATCACACCCCCACAGGGTCTTTTTTCCCCGTCATCCCCGCGAAGGCGGGGATCCACGCAGGCCAACGCGGCGTCCGTTCACGGGGGACGATGGATCCCCGCCGTCGCGGGGATGACGGATGAGGAAAGGTGCCGGCACCGGCGAGGCGAAGCGGATCCATCACACACCCCGCGACACATAGAGGAAGATCGCACCCAGCAGGCTGAGCAGCAGCGCACCGCCGAGGAACTCGCCGACGCGGAAGACGCGCATCTTGGCGACCGAGGTCTCGAACACCGCCAACAGCACGCCGGCCACGCCCAGCTTCAGCACGAAGGTGATCAGCCCGAACAGGAGCGCCGCGCCGCCCGCGCCAGGGCCGGCCATTCCCCACGGGCTGAAGACGCAGGCGATCAGTGCCATGTAGAGCAACAGCTTCAGCATGCTGGCGCCCTCGACCAGCGCCAGGTGGCGGCCGGAATATTCCAGCACCATGGCCTCGTGCACCATGGTCAGCTCCAGGTGCGTGGCCGGGTTGTCCACCGGGATGCGCGCGTTCTCGGCGATGGCGACCATGACCAGCGAGATGACCGCCAGCGCCAGCGAGACGCGCAGGCCGACCGCGCCGGACATCATGAAGTCGGCGATCTCCGCCAGCGAGGTGGTGCGCACCAGGATCGCCACCGAAAACACCACCATCAGCATGGCCGGCTCGGCCAGCGCGGCGATCATCATCTCGCGCGAGGATCCGATCCCGCCGAAGCTGGTGCCCACGTCCATGCCGGCCAACGCCAGGAAGAAGCGCGCCGAGCCCAGCAGCGCGATCAGCGCGATGAGGTCCGCCGTGGGGGCGAGCGCGAGCTGCGTCGAGAAGGTCGGCACCAGCCCGGCGGCCAGCCAGATGGCGGTGAACATCAGGTAGGGCGTGGAGCGGAACAGCCAGGAGGCGTTGTGCGCCAGTACAGCCTCCTTCTTCAGGAGTCTCAGAATGTCGCGGTAGGGCTGGAGGACCGAAGGTCCGCGTCGTCCGACCAGCCGCGCCTTCACCCACCGAACGAATCCCGTCAATCCCGGCGCCAGCGCGAGCACCAGGAGCATCTGCGCGATCTGCAGCAGGATGGAGATCATCAGGGTCATCGCTGCGTCACCGCCACCATGACCAGCAGCACCACCAGCGCGAAGAACATCAGCATCAGATAGCGGCGGATCGTCAGGAACTGCAGGCGGTTCACCAGATCGGCGAGGCGCTCGACCGCCCCGCCGATGGGGGTGAAGATCGCGCGCCACGCCGGGTCGGTCCAGGTGACCCGGAAATGCGCGGCGCGGGTGTCGCCGGGCTGCGGCATGTCCACGTGGTCGCGGGCACGGAACACGGTGGCGCCGAACGCGCGGCGGATGGGCTGGCCGAAGCTGGAGGCCGTATACTGGGTGACCGCGGCCGGGTCGAGCCCATCATAACCGCAGCCCCAGGGGATGGCGCGCCGCACACGGGCCGACGCCCAGCGGTGGATCGCCAGGACCAGCAGCAGCGACAGCCCGCCGATCACCACCAGCATGATCAGCCCGTTGTACGAATTGCCGATGGCCGAGGTCGGCGCCAGCCAGAACCAGGGCTGGTAGGC
>JAEYOB010000641.1 GCA_023412175.1 Pseudomonadota bacterium
TGGCCGCGACGTCGGCCTTGAAGGTGTAGTCCTTGGCCGAGGTGCCGACCGTGCCCTCGCCGATCTTCTTGCCGTCGATCAGCACGTTGAAGTGCGCGTTGACGCCGCCCGCGGCCTCGCCCTGGGCGTTGATCACGATGGTCGTGCTGCCCGTGGTGGGAGTCGTCGGGGCGGTCGGGGTGCTCGGCTCCGTCGGAGTCGTCGGGGGAGTCGTGGTGCCCGTCGGCTTGGAGTCGTACACGCGGACATAGTCGACGTTGAACGTCTGGGTCGTGCCGTTCGGCTGCCCGATCCAGCTGGGGCCGCCCGCCGCCTGGTTGATCAACATGTACATCGGCTTGTGGAAGTCGGCCGGCGTGTCGATCGAGTAGACCGCCTTGTTGTCGAAGTACCAGGTAATCTTGTCGGCCTGCCAGTCCACCCCGTAGGTGTGGAAGCCTTCGGACAGGTTCGGCAGGTCGTAGTGGAACTTCTGCGACATCTTGTAACCGCCGGCATCCGAGTGCACGGTGGTGACGTACTCGTTGGGCCGCCCGGAGGCGAATTCCATGATGTCCAGCTCGGGCGGCGACACCTTGTCCACCGGCATCAGCCAGAACGCCGGCCAGTAGCCCGTCCCGCCCGGCAGGTCGGCACTGATCTCGTAGTAGCCGTACTGGCGCTCAAACGACCCCATGCTGGAGATGACGCCGCTGGTGTAGTTCTGACCGGTCGGCAGCCCCGACGCCGGCGCCGTGGTGATGGTCAGCACGCCGTTGTTCACGCTGAACGGGTTGACCCCTCCGGCCGGTCCCGTGGTGCCGGCGTTCTCGGTATCGACGTAGTAGGCCTTCTCACCGTTGATCACGGTGTTGGCGCCCCAGTGATACGCCGTCTTCCACACGTCGGTCTTGCTGTAGGCATTGAACGAATTGAATTCGTCGGCAAAAAGGAGTTGCCCAGCCATCTCTTTACTCCGCGCTATCTCAAAGACTTGGTGAGTCGTTCGATGGCGCGAATTTGAATTCAATTGGTTAAAAGAGTCATAATTTTCGGCGAGGACTCTATAAGACTCTGTGACACGAAAAAGATATTCGGGAGTCAGAGTTTGGTCACAGGTCATTATTACAAAAACTGCAACAAGACTCCGCCGCACAATATGAGTTCTATTGCGCGCCATCTTGTCGCACCCCCACGAAAGGCCGCGCCGACACGGGTCGGCGTTGCCGTCCAGGCGGGAAAGTGCAGGCCGGATTTCCGGAACGGTCAACGCCGCAAAAAGGCGGATCGCCGGGTTCGGCCAATCTGATTAGAAGAGGGGGACTCATACCGAAGGCGCTTGTGGAAGCCACAAGCGCCTTCGGTTCAAACCCGGCAGATCAATGCGACGGCAGTGATTGGGAGGGGCATGCGGACGTTGCCGTCCGCATCAGCCGCCGGCGGGCAGCACGCGCTCGCCCGAGGCCGGGCGGTGAGCGGGCGGAACGGGCATCGCGAGGTCGGCGCGCGCCATGGCGCGCTCCACCACCTCTGCCGGCGCCTGATCGACGAGCTGGAGCAGCAAATCGTCCATCTCGCGCTCGTCGATCTCCGCGCACTCGGCGAAGACCTCGGCGATCACCTCGGCCTGATAGGCGGCGCGCCCCTGGTCGCCGCCGTCGTAGCCCATCTCGCGCGCCACCGCGATGGCGATGCGCACCGGCGCCTGCAGGACGGTGGGTATCCGCGCCTTGCGGAACAGCGCGTCGAGGCCGAGCGGGCCGTCGTCCCACGCCAGCAGACGGACGTTCTCCACAGCGATGCCGGCCCGCACCGACATGCCGGCGACGAACAGCTTGAATTCCCCGGCGCACAGCGCGCGGCACAGCAGCGAGCCGGTCAGCCGCTGGTTGATCTCAAGGTGGTGGGCCACCAGCTCCACCTCGGCGATTTCCTGCACCAGGGGCTGGAGCAGCAGCATGGTCGCCGACTCGCGGCCCCGCTCGACCAGCCGGGCGGCGAGGTGCGGCGACAGATTGTGCGTGCTCACCAGCGAGGCGCGGATCTCCTCCGAGACGAAGGCGATCAGGCGCTCGACCAGCGCCATGGACAGGTCGGGGCGCGCGGCGATGGCGTCGGTCACGGCACGGATCGGACCGAATCGGTCCACCGCCTTGTACAGCGCCGGCTCCGGCAGCGCCGCGCCCCCGTTGCGCAGCAGGCGGGTGACCACCATCACGTTGCCGACCTCGACGATGGCGTTCGCCACCTTGGCCGACACCGTGCGGCGGCCGGCGATGGCGAGCTGCTTGCCGGCGTCGCTCTCGGCGACGATCTGCAACAGGAACTCGTCGCCCAGCGCCTGCGCGTGGCGCAGCACGGGGAACGCCACCGATCCGACGTCGCGGGCCAGCCGCTCGGCCAGCGGCTCGGTCAGCAGCGTGCTGTTGTGGATCTGCCATGCGACGGCCTCGCGCACCGCCGCCTCGGCGTCGGCGGCGAAGCGGTGCAGGATGTCCATCGCCAGGCCGCGCTCGACCGGATTCAGCGCCCCCGCCTCCAGGTCGTGCACCAGCTTGGTCATCGTGCTGATGCGGGTGGCGGCGGTCGGCGCGGATGACAGGTGCGCGACGTCCTCGGACGTCAGGGCGTACGCGGTCACGGGGTGTCCCCGCCCCCCCATTCCAGGCTGGCCGCGTCGTAGCGGATCAGGTCGCACCACGCCCGCTCCAACCGGCGAAGCGTGCGGTAGGTGGCGTCGAATTCCTGGGCGTCGGCGTCGGTGCGAATCATCGCCTCGCTGCGCACCGCCTCCAGCCGCCGCAGCTCATCGACGAGCCGCAGCCCCTGCGCCGACAGCTTGAGGCGCGCCGTGCGGCGGTCGCGGGCGCAGGCCGCGCGGTCCACGTAGCCGGCCTCGACCAGATGCTTCAGATTGTACGAGGCGTTGGAACCGAGATAGTTGCCGCGCTCCAGCAGGTCGCGGACCGACAGCTCCTCGTTGCCGATGTGCATGAGCATCAGCACCTGCACGGCGCTGAGATCCTCCACCCCGATGCGCGCCAGTTCGATGCGCACCACGTCCTGGAAACGGCGATTCATGCTCTCGATGATGCGCGCCAGGTCGTAGCACACGCCTTTCCCGGCGAAACGCCCCGGGCGGCTGGTGTCGGCCGGCAACTGTTCGGCGGCGGCAATGCTCATCGGTGGCTCCTGGTAATGCTCCGGAAATATCGAATGTCACGCGGCCTTGAACCGGGCACTGGGCCCTTTTTCATGACCACGCTGTCCGCTTGGAAACCGCGTGCCCAAAGATTTGCGGCATAGTCGGTATAAATTGTTGCGACATATTTGGGTCGCGCAGGTCACGCGGCGGCCGCCGCAAAGGATCCGCCAAAGGATCTATGGCCGGCGGAATGGTTGTATTTCCGATCCCTGGCGCCCTGACAATGGACTCCAAGTCGGCGAAGTGCCGGCTCCGGCCGAGTTCCTTGCGGATCCGCGCGGATGACTCAACCGGCACGGGCGGATCACCGGGCCGGCGTGCAGCAATCTTTAAGGGAATCGGCCCCCCGGCGACACGGACGGCGGTGACGGTCACCTCGCGCACGCCGCGGCCCGTACCAGTGCCGAGCGTGCGACGGCAGCTTCCGCCCCCGAGCGTGTCCGAGGCCCGCGAATGCGGCATGCGCCGTGCTCCTTGTTGCGCCCCGATGGCAAAGCCCGACCCGCCCTATACTGATGCGCTCACCACCCAGTATGCTCACAATAGAAAATTAATCTAGAGCATTTGCCCTCAATCGACTTGGAATATTAATAGGAGAAACAGTAATCACAACGAAACAGGTTGTTTTTGATTTTGAAACATTACCGCACGCACCAGAAGGCTTGATTCATTCGAATCATTGGTATTTCGATTTTTGAAACAACCCGAAAACAGTTTATGCCACACATCTGTTTGATCGTTCAGGCTTTTGTGACATACTATTGTCCGTTGACCTTTCGCGAAGCCGCTGCCTACCGTCGCCGACTTGGACTGTCCATCGGCGACACCCGAAAGGCTTCTCACGCCCATGACGACCACCTTCTCTCCGCGCACACCGGCGCAGCTCAGCGGCACCATGCGGCAGATCACCCAGGGACTGGGGTTCACCGCGGTGCTCAACTGCTTCGCCAACGCGCTGATGCTGATCGTGCCGTTGTTCACCATGCAGGTGTACGACCGCGTGATGGCCAGCCACAGCACCGACACCCTGCTCATGCTGGTGCTGATCGCCATGGCCGGGCTGGTGCTGTCCGGCGTGCTGGACTACATCCGGGCGCGCACCTTCCTGATCCTCGGCAACATCGTGGCGCGCCGGTTGAACGTGCCGGCCCTGCAGGCGGCCGTGGTGGACACGCTCAGCGGCGGCAAGGGCACCAGCCAGACCATCCGGGACCTGAACGAGCTGCGCACCTTCATGACCGGTTCGGCCATCGGCGTGCCGCTCGACCTGATCTGGGTGCCGCTGTTCCTGGTGGTTCTGTTCCTGTTGCACCCGGCCTACGGCGCGATGGCCTGCGCCGCCGCGGTGGTGCTGATCGTGCTGAGCGTCGTCACCGACCTGATGACCCGCCGGCCGCTGGCCGAAGCCAACGAGGCCGCCGCCCGCGCCTTCTCCGAGGTCGGCGCCACCGTGCGCCACGCCGAGGCCATCGAGGCCATGGGCATGCTGCCCGCCGTGTCGCGCCGCTGGCAGGAGTCGCAGGCGCACATGAGCGACCTGCTCGACCGCGGCTCGTCGCGCGCCCGCGCCATGGCGGCGGTGTCGCGCTCGCTGCGCATGATGCTGCAGATCGGGACGATGGCGCTGGGCGTGCTGCTGGTGCTCGACCACGTCGCCTCGCCCGGCAGCATGATGGCGGCCGGCATGCTGATGAGCCGCATGCTGCAGCCCTTCGAGCAGTTGATCGACGGCTGGCGCCAGTGGGTGTTCGCGCTGGGCGCCTTCGGCCGCGTGCGCAAGGTACTGACCGACAGCGCGTCGCGCCGCGAGACGATCCCGATGCCGCGCCCCGAGGGCCGGCTGGTGGTGGACCGGCTGGGCTACGTGCCGCCGGGCTCCGACCGTCCGGTGCTGCGCAACGTCTCCTTCGAGCTGGAACCCGGCGAGGTGCTGGGCATCATCGGCCCGTCGGGCGCCGGCAAGTCGACGCTGGCCCGCCTGCTGGTCGGCGTGTGGGAGCCCTCCGCCGGCGGCATCTTCCTCGACGGCCACAGCACGTGGCTGTGGGAGCGCGAGAGCTTCGGCCGCTACGTCGGCTATGTGCCGCAGAGCGTCGCCCTGCTGGAAGGCTCGGTCCGCGAGAACATCGCCCGCATGCAGGAGGGCGACCCGGCCGCGGTGGTCGCGGCGGCGAAGCTGGCGGGCATCCACGAGATGATCGGCCGCCTGCCCTACGGCTACGACACGCAGCTCAGCGACAGCGCCGGCGGCCTGAGCGGCGGCCAACGCCAGCGCGTGGCGCTCGCCCGCGCGCTCTATGGCGAGCCGCGGCTGCTGGTGCTGGACGAGCCCAACTCCAACCTGGACAATCTGGGCGAGGAGGCGCTGATGCAGGCCATCGCGCGCGCCAAGGCCGCGGGCACCACGGTCGTCATGATCACCCACCGGCCGTCCATCGTCTCGGCGGTGGACAAGCTGCTGGTGCTGAAGGACGGCGTCGTCGAGCAGTTCGGCCCGCGCACCGACGTCATCAAGTCGGTCACCCCGAGCGCGAGCCAGCCCGTCGCCCGCCACGTGCGCTCCGGAGACCCGCGATGAAGGCCGCCCCCCGCCCCCCCCCCCCCCCCCCC
>JAEYOB010000649.1 GCA_023412175.1 Pseudomonadota bacterium
GGGGGGGGGGGGGGGGGGGCGCCGCCAACGCCGCGGAGGTCTAACAGCTCAAGCGCGAGGCCGCCGAAGCGCACGCCGCCCTGATCGAGGCGAAGGAACGGGCCGAAGCCAAGGACCTCGCCAAAACCAACTTTCTGGTCAGCATGGGCCAGGAGCTGCACCGGCCGCTAAACGACATCGTCCACCACAGCCAGGCACTTATGGGCGAGTTGCACCGTCTGGGCGCCGGGGAACTGGCGACCGACGTGGAGATGATCCAGTGGTCGGGCGAGCAGATCGTCGGGCTGGTCGACGCCATCCTCGACTACGCCAAGATCGAGGCCGGTACGGTGGACGTCGAGTTGCAGGACTTCGACGTCGCCCGCCTGCTGGCCGAGGTGCGCGAGCGCAGCCTGCCGCTGGCCGACCTCAACGGCAACACGCTGGCGGTGTCCGGTGCCGCCGCGCTGGGCGGGATGAATCAGGATTTCGGCAAGGTGCGGCAGATCCTGCTGAACCTGCTGGACAACGCCTGCAAGTTCACCCGCACCGGCGCCATCACTCTTTCGGCCGAACGCGCCGACCGCGACGGCCGCGCCTGCGTGCGCTTCGTCGTCTCGGACACCGGTGCCGGCTTCCCGCCGGCGCAGGCCGGCCGCCTGTTCCAGCCCTTCGTCCAGGGGACCGCCCCCAACGGCGGCAAGGTGCCGGGCGCCGGCCTCGGGCTGACGCTGGTCGGCCACTACACGGCCATGCTCGGCGGCGACTTGGAAGTGGCGAGCGAGCCCGGCCACGGCACCCGCGTGGCGCTCACCCTGCCCGCCGCCTACGAAGCCCCCGCCGAGGAACGCCCGCTGCCGGGCAAGGGGGCGCAGCATTCGGGAAACATCCGCGTCCGGCCCTTGCTGACCGTCGCCGGACAGCGCGCGCTGCCGCAACCGGCGGAGTAGTCATACGGCCGGCGCATGGACGCTTCTATGACCGGCCAGCCGTATCACGCCCGCCGCCGCGGCGCGTCCGGATCCGGCTCGCCGCCACCCTGGCCATACTTCATGCTGCGCATCGTCTCGGCGACGCGCTCGATCTCCTCGGGCGGCAGGATCGTCGGCTGGCCGAGCATCAGCGCGTAGACATACTGGCGCGCCAGGGCCTCCACCTCCACCGCCAGCGCCAGCGCCCCCTTCAGGTCGGTGCCCAGCACGATCATGCCGTGGTTGGCGAGCAGGCAGGCGCGCCGCCCCTCCAGCGCCGTCAGGGCGTGGTCCGAGAGGGCCTGCGTGCCGAAGGTCGCGTACGGGGCGCAGCGGATCGTGTCGCCGCCGGCCAGCGCCACCATGTAGTGGAAGCTCGGGATCGGCCGGCCGTGCACCGCCAGCACGGTGGCGAAGGTCGGGTGGGCGTGCAGCACCAGCTGCGCATCGTCGCGCGCCGCCAGGATGTCGCGGTGGAAGCGCCACTCCGACGAGGGCCGGCGTTGCCCCACATAGCTACCGTCGAAGGCCATTTCGACGATGTCGTGCGGCTCCGTCTCGTCGTAGGGCAGACCCGAAGGCGTGATCAGGAAGCCGTCACCGGCGCGCGCCGACAGGTTGCCCGACGCGCCCTGGTTGATGCCCAGCCGGTTCATGGAAAGGCAGGTGTCGATGATGGCGCGGCGCAGATCGACGTGGGCAAGGCTGGTTGGGGCACTCATGGAACACACTCCGGCGGTTCGACCGGCCGAGGGGGCCACGGAGCGGCGCCCCCTGTCAACGCTTGGCCGACGGCAAAGCCGGCAGGTCCCACAGCTTCACCACGGCATCGTAACCGGCCGACAGCGCGCGTCCGCCGTCCGGCGTGTAGGCCACCGCCCACACCGGCTTCTCGTGCCCGGCGAACTCGGCCAGCTGGCGGCCGGTGCCGGCGTCCCACAGGCGGACCGTGCGGTCGCCGCCCCCGCCGGTCAGCAGCGTGCGCCCATCCGGCGCATAGGCCACCGAGGTGATGAATCCCGTGTGCCCGGTCCAGGTGCGCAGCGGCTTGAAGGTGGAAAGGTCCCACAGCCGGATCGTCTCGTCGCTGGACACCGTGGCGGCGGTCCGGCCATCCGGCGACACCGCCAGCCCGTTGACGCTGCCTTCGTGCCCCTCCAGCACCGCCAGTTCGTCCCAGGTCGCGGTGTCCCATACGCGGATCTGGAAGTCGTAGCCGGCTGAGACCAATCGGGTCCCGTCCGGCGTGAAGGCCACGGCGTTGACGTTGGCGGTGTGGCCGTTCAGCGTCGCCACCGGCACCCCGCTTTCCACATCCCACACCTTGACCGAAGGATCCCAGCTGGCCGAAGCGAAACGCCGCCCACCAGGCTCCACGGCGAGGCCGACGATGTTGGTGGTGTGCCCCTCGAAGGTGCGCAGCAACGCGCCGTTCTCCAGGTCCCACAGCTTGATGGTCGAGTCCCGACTGCCGGTCAGGCCACGCCGGCCGTCCGGCAGGAAGGCCACGGCGTTGACGCCGCCGGCGTGCTCCTGGAAGGCGCGAAGCTCCTTGCCGGCCAGGAGGTCCCAGCAGATGGCCGAGTAATCCCAGCTTCCGGTCAGCGCCCGCCGGCCGTCCGGCGACACCGCGACGGCGTTGACCATGGCACCGTGCCCGACGAGGTCGGCGGCGTGGACAGGAACCGACAGGAGGATGGCCAGCAGCGCCGCGGTCCATGTCCGGCTTCCGGTCGCCATCGCCTGTTCCCTCCGCCAGCGGTGCGACCTCAACAAACAGCGGCTAGCGCCATGGGTGCCCGCGCAGGACCGCCGGGTTGTCGGTGGAACGGTTCGGGGCGAGGCGGCCGCCGTCCGAAATGCTGTAGCCGTCGGCGGCGTGGCGGAACTGCGAAACCAGCGAGCCGGTGCCGGCATCCACCTCCAGCGTGGTGACCTCGAAGGCGCTGTTGCTGTCGCCACCGGGATTCATCACGGTCACGGCGTAGGACGGGCTGCCATCCTCGCGCTCCATCGGGCGCACCCGTAGGACGGTGACGCCGTACTCCGCCTCGATCTGCCGCTTCACCTCGTCCGCGGATTTGGCCGGCACCGCGGGAGCGGGGGCAACCGCCACCGGCGCCGGCTGCTCCGTCTGGAGAGCGGCCTGCGCCGGCTCGGCGGGCGCGGACTGCGCCGCCGCGGGCAGAGCGGCCGAAGCGGCGAGCAACAGCAGGGGTACGACGGCGATGAGCATTCCGAACCGGTTCCTCTTCACTCTGCGGGCGCCCGGTGCCCATGGCCGCCGTGGCGGCCAGGGCGCTCGCCCTTGATCTCGTCCAGCCACAGCGCATGGTGCTCGCGCGCCCACTCCTCCTCCACCTGACCAGAGCCCATGGCGTCGAAGGCGCCCTCCATGCCGATGGAGCCGATGTAGATGTGGCCGATGATGATGACCGCCATCACCAGCGCTGTCACCGCGTGGATCATCTGGTAGAGCTGCAGGTCGTGCAGCCCGCCGAAGCTGAACGGGAACAGCAGCTGCACCCCAGTGAAGCTCAGCGCGGCGCCGCCGATCACGGTCGACCAGAAGATGACCTTCTGTCCGGCGTTGAACTTCTTGGCCGCCGGGTGGACGTTCCGGCTGAACAGGCCGCCGGCCTTCGAGATCCATTCCACATCGCTGCGATCGGGGATGTTGTGGCGCACCCACATCAAGAAGATCAGCAGCACGCCAACCATGAAGGCGAAGCCCAGGTAGTTGTGCGCCAGCTTGCCCCAGCCGGTGAGGGCCGCGAAGGCGTCCGGCCCGATCAGCGGCAGCAGGGCCCAGCGGCCGTACAGCACGTTCAGCCCGGTCAGCGCCAGCACGATGAAGCTGCCGGCGGTCAGCCAATGGGCGCCGCGCTCCAGCGCGTTGAAGCGCTGGACGGTGCGGCCGGTGGCCGGGGCGTCCAGGCGGATCCGGCCGCGGAACAGGAAGAACAGCACCAGCACGCCGACGCCGCCGGCCATCGCCCAGGCGCCGTAGGTGGCGATCGGGCCGTTGCGCAGCGCGCGCCAGCTCTCGCCCTCCGACTGGATCAGCACGCCGGCCTGCGGATTGGGCAGGCTCGAGGTGCCCTGCACGCCCTGGCGGATCGCCCGCCAGAGGTCGGCGTCAGCCGGCGTGTTGAGCTGCTGGGCGCTCATCGGCGCCGTATCGGCCGCCCGCGCCGGCACGGCGGCGACGGCGAGGCCCAACGTCAGCATCAGCGCGGCGAGCGCCGTTTTGCACCAGGACGTCATGTCATGCCCTCCGGTCAGAACCGCTCGTTGTTCAGGCGCTGCTTCAGGGAGTCGAGTTGCTCCGCCGACAGCGGGGTGTCCTGCGGCCCCGCGTACTTGCCCTTTTA
>JAEYOB010000755.1 GCA_023412175.1 Pseudomonadota bacterium
GGGGGGGGGGGCCCCCCCCCCCCCCCCCCCCCCACGGCCGTTGGAGCAACCATGACCGACGTTGCCATCGTGTCCGAGCGGACTGCCCACACAAGCCACGCCCAGCACCAGCGTCTCCAGGACGCCGCGTTCCGCTGGACCACCCTCTTCTTCGCCCTGGTCGTGCTGACGCTGCTGGGCGGCGTCATCGTGGCGCTGTTCGAAGGCTCCCTGCCGGCGCTCCGCGAGTTCGGCTTCGGGTTCGTCACCACCGAGGTGTGGAACCCCGTCACCGACAAGTTCGGCGCGCTGGCCCCCATCTACGGAACGCTGGTAACCTCGCTGATCGCCATGGCGGTCGGCGTGCCGGTCAGCTTCGGCATCGCGATCTTCCTCACCGAACTCTGCCCGGCCAGGCTGAAGCGGCCGCTGGGCGTGGCGGTCGAGCTGCTGGCCGGCATCCCGTCGATCATCTACGGCATCTGGGGCCTGTTCGTCTTCGCGCCCTTCATGCAGAGCACGGTGCAGCCCTTCCTGATCAACACGCTGGGACAGGTGCCGTACCTGGAAAACCTGTTCATGGGCCCGCCGTACGGCATCGGCATCCTCACCGCCGGGCTGATCCTCGGCATCATGGTGCTGCCCTTCATCACGTCCATCACCCGCGACGTGTTCGAGACGGTGCCGCCGATGCTGAAGGAATCGGCCTACGGCCTGGGCGCCACCACCTGGGAGGTGGTCTGGCGCGTCGTGCTGCCCTACACGCGGGTGGGCGTGGTCGGCGGCCTGATGCTGGGGCTGGGGCGCGCGCTGGGCGAGACCATGGCGGTCACCTTCGTGATCGGCAACTCGCACCGCATCGCCACCTCGCTGCTGGCGCCGGGCACCACCATCTCCGCCGCCATCGCGAACGAGTTCACGGAGGCGGTGGGCGACATCTACACCTCCTCGCTGGTGGCGCTGGGCCTCATCCTCTTCGTCATCACCTTCGCCGTGCTGTCGCTGGCGAAGCTCATGCTGCTGCGCCTGCAGCGCAACGCCGGGGCCTGACGCCATGACCGAAGCGACCGCCGCCGCCGTCCTGCCCGGCCTCAACCTCGCGATCTACCGCCGCCGCCGCATGGTCAACCGTGCGGCGCTCGGGCTGGCGCTGGGCGCCGCCGGGCTCGGCCTGTTCTGGCTGATCGCCATCCTGTGGACGCTGCTGTGGAACGGGTTGGGCAGCCTCAGCCTGGGCCTGTTCACCGAGATGACGCCGCCGCCGGGCGCGGAGGGCGGCCTGCTCAACGCCATCTTCGGCAGCCTCGTGATGACCTCGGTCGCCACGCTGGTCGGCACGCCCATCGGCATCATGGCCGGCACCTGGCTCGCCGAGTACGGCAAGGACGGCAAGCTGGCCGGGACGATCCGCTTCATCAACGACATCCTGCTGAGCGCGCCGTCGATCATCGTCGGCCTCTTCGTCTACGAGGTGCTGGTGCTCCGCATGGGCCATTTCTCGGCCTGGGCGGGGGCGGCGGCGCTGGGGGTGATCGTCATCCCGGTGGTGGTGCGCACCACCGAGGACATGCTGAAGCTGGTGCCCAACAGCCTGCGCGAAGCCGCCGCGGCCCTGGGCGCGCCGCAGTGGAAGATGATCACCATGGTCGCCTACCGGGCGGCCCGCAACGGCATGATCACCGGCGTGCTGCTGGCCATCGCCCGCATCAGCGGCGAGACGGCACCCCTGCTGTTCACGGCGCTGAACAACCAGTTCTGGAGCACCGACATGAACGCGCCGATGGCCTACCTGCCGGTGGTCATCTTCCAGTTCGCCATGTCGCCCTACGAGGAGTGGCAGAAGCTGGCCTGGGGCGGCGCCCTGGTCATCACCCTGGCGATCCTCATCCTCAACATCGGTGCCCGCACCCTCGCGGCCCTCAGCACGACGAGCAAGTGACCATGGCCGACGCAAGCCGCACGATGGACATCCGCACCGAGGTCCGCCGCCCCCAGTCCACCGGCAACGGCGCGGCGCCGGGCGCCGGGCTGGCCGAAAAGATCGCCATCCGCAACCTGGACTTCTACTATGACGGCTTCCGGGCGCTGAAGGACATCAACCTGTCGCTGTTCGACCGGCGGGTGACGGCGTTCATCGGCCCGTCGGGCTGCGGCAAGTCCACGCTGCTGCGCATCCTCAACCGCATCTACGACCTGTACCCCAAGCAGCGCGCCACCGGCGAGGTGCTGATGGACGGCGAGAACATCCTGTCGCCCAAGCAGGACCTGAACCTGCTGCGCGCCCGCGTCGGCATGGTGTTCCAGAAGCCGACGCCGTTCCCGATGTCGATCTACGACAACATCGCCTTCGGCGTGAAGCTGTACGAGAAGCTGTCCGGCGCCGAGATGGACGAGCGCGTCGAATACTCGCTGCGCCGCGCCGCGCTGTGGGACGAGGTGAAGGACAAGCTGAAGCAGAGCGGCCTGAGCCTGTCCGGCGGGCAACAGCAGCGCCTGTGCATCGCCCGCGCCATCGCGGTGAAGCCGTCGGTGATCCTGCTCGACGAGCCGACCTCGGCGCTCGACCCGATCTCCACCGCCAAGTGCGAGGAGCTGGTGGACGAGCTGAAGACCGACTACTGCATCGCCATCGTCACCCACAACATGCAGCAGGCGGCGCGCGTGTCGGACTTCACCGCCTTCATGTACCTGGGCGAGCTGATCGAGTACGGCGAGACCGAGACCATCTTCACCAACCCGTCCAACGAGAAGACCGCCGAGTACATCACCGGCCGGTTCGGGTGAGCCGACTACCCGGAATGGTGCGCTCCCGCCCGTCGCCTTCCGGGACCCCCGGGCATCCTTGATGCGTTGAGTCCGGCACCGAAGCCATATCGGTGCCGTCATGCTTCGCATCCTTGCGTTCGCCGCCGTCCTGCTGGCCGTCCCGATCGGCACACCGGGGCAGGCTCGGGCGGCGCCCAGCGCGTGCCCGCAGCATTTCGCCGGCGGCGATGCGCCCGACCTCGTCAACCAGCGCCTTGCGTCGCGCGCCCGCGAACTGTGCTACGGCGGGTTCGCCGTGCTGCATTCCGGGATCACCCGCACGCCGCTCTACGCCGCCGAGCACCTGACCCACGAACGGATCGCCGCCGCCCGCACGATCCCGCGCAGCGGCACCTTCCGCGCCGATCCCAACCTGCCCAGGGAGGAGCGCGCCGAGCTGTCGGACTATGCCCGCTCCGGCTTCGACCGCGGCCACATGGCGCCCAGCGCCGACATGCCGGACCCGGAGCAGCAGAACGAGTCCTTCAGCCTCGCCAACATGATCCCGCAGAACCCGGACAACAACCGCGACCTGTGGAGCGACATCGAGGCGGTGGTGCGCACGCTGGCGCGCCGGCAGGGCGAGATCTACGTGGTCTCCGGACCGATCTACCAGGGCGACCGGATCGAACGGCTGAAGGGCCGCGTGCTGGTGCCGACCCACGTCTTCAAGGCGGTGTACGATCCGGCGACCGGCCAGGCCGGCGCCTACCACGTCGCCAACGCCGAGGGGGATGCCTGGACGGCGCTGTCCATCAGCGAGCTGGAGACGATCACCGGGATCGACGTGTTCCCTACCCTGCCCCGCTCCGTAAAGGACGTCGCCATGTCCTTGCCCGATCCGGCGCCGCAGAGCCGCCGGCCGCAGGCGCGGCGCGGGGATCCGGACCGCCGGCCGGAGGTCGGCGAGAGACGATAGAAAGGGTTGCGATGAAGACGATCAAACCGTTCGCCAACGAGAGCGACTCCGTCGGCATCGCCGACCTGACGGTGGAGAACCGCACCGACCGCGTCTCGGTCTACGGCAGCATCGACCTGACGCGCGACAAGGAGGGCCTGAAGAACGCCCGCGACCTGCGCGCCCTGCTGGACGGTGTGGTGAAGGCGCTGGAGGCGGAGAAGGACCTGCCCGACCACATCCCGCCGCCGGAGCCGACCGACACCGTGGAGAACCCGTTCCAGTAGCTCTTCTTCCGAAGCGGGAGAGGGGCTTGTGCGGCGGTTCCCATTCGGGCATCACCCCTCCATGCCCGCTGCGCCACTCTCCCCCGCCCCCACCCGCCTTGCCATCATCGACGTGGCGCGCGGCGTGGCGATCGTCGCCATGGTCGCCTACCATTTCAGCTGGGACCTGGAGTTCCTGGGATTCGCCAGCCTCGGGCTGCTGGAGAAGCCGTTCTGGCTGGCGGCGCGCACGGCGATTCTCGGCAGCTTTCTGCTGCTGGCCGGGGTGAGCCTCGTGCTGGCGGTCGAGCGCGGCTTCGACCGCCGGCGCTACCTCCGCCGCCTCGGGCTGCTGGCCGCCGCCGCCGCCGCCGTGTCTGCGGTGTCCTACGTGCAGTTCCCGGACAGCCCGATCTTCTTCGGCGTGCTGCACCA
>JAEYOB010000769.1 GCA_023412175.1 Pseudomonadota bacterium
ATCTGATCGCGTATTTCGGCGTGATTGTGGTGCTGGTGCCACTCAACGCGGTGCTGGATCCGGGGCGGGCGTGGTTCGTTCTGCCCCTGGTCGGCTGGGGAGCGCGGCTGGCGGTCCACGCCGCCTATGCCATGGGCCTGATCGGCCGCAAGAAGCCGGGCGAGGGCGCATGAGCGGGCGCAAGGCGGTGCTGGCGCGCATTTCCGGGCGCGTCCAGGGGGTGTGGTACCGCGGCTGGACGGTGGAGCGGGCGGCGGCGCTGGGCCTGCACGGATGGGTGCGCAACCGCGCCGACGGCACCGTGGAGGCGCTGTTCGCCGGTCCGGCCGACGCCGTGGACGCCATGCTCGCCGCCTGCCGCGAGGGCCCGCCCGCTGCGGTGGTCCGCGACGTCACGGTTGAGCCGGCCCCGGATCCCGGTGCCGCTCCCTTCGAGCAACGGCCGACGGCGTGAAGGGGGAGCAGCGTTTCCCCCATGCCCCCCAACCTTCTGCCGCTGACGCAGGGGAGGGTGAGGGCGAGCGCCGGTTAGCAAACCATTAGCCATGTTCGGGCTACGCTCCGCCGCATGACCAGCTCCGGCTTTCTCCGCCTTGCCGCGGCCTGCGCCGCATTTTTCGCCGTTCCCGCCACGGCGGCGGGGCCGCGGGAGCGCACGAGCCCGATGCAGCTGGCGCCGGTGCCGCCCGGCGGCTACGACCTGCCCCTGTCGCCGCCGGTGGTGCCGTTCCCGCTGCCGGCGCAATGGGTGACCATCAATTCCGACCTGGACTGGCGCCAGGCCGGCAGGATCGACCCGAAGCTCAGCCAGGCCTGCGCCAACCGGACCTTCCTCCAGCAACGGCCGCTGCGCTTCCGCGCCGTGTACAAGGGGCAGGTGCTGGGCATTGCCTTCGGGCATGGGCTGAACCTGCGCGACCCCGACAAGCTCGCCGATCCCAGGATGATCTACCTGTTCCGGAACGGCGACAGTTCGGGCTGCGTCGTCCTGGCGACTCCCAACCGGGATGCCGCCGTGTCCGGCGCCGGGCCCGAGCCCAGGCGTTAGCCCGCCCCGCCGCCGAACACCTCCTCCCACGCCGCCATCATCGCCGAATCGACGTCGGGCATGGTCACGAGGTGACCCAGCGCCACCAACGACGTCACCCCGTACTGGCTGATGCCGCAGGGCACGATGCCGCCGAAGTGGGTCAGGTCCGGTTCGACGTTGAGCGCCACGCCGTGGAAGGTCACCCAGCGGCGCACCCGCACGCCGAGGGCGGCGATCTTGTCCTCCTGGCCCTTCAGGCCGCCGTACGGGCCCTTGTCCACCCAGATGCCGACCCGGCCCTCGCGCCGCTCGCCCTTGATGTTGAAGGAGGCCAGCGTGCGAATCAGCCAGTCCTCCAGGTCATGGACGTAGGCCCGCACGTCCGCCCCGCGCGTCTTCAGGTCGAGCATCACGTAGGCCACCCGCTGCCCGGGGCCGTGATAGGTGAACTGGCCGCCGCGGCCGGTGCGGTAGACCGGGAAACGGTCGGGCTCCAGCAGATCCTCGTCGCGGGCGCTGGTGCCGGCGGTGTAGAGCGGCGGGTGCTCCAGCAGCCAGACCAGTTCCGGCGCCGTGCCGGCGCGGATCGCCTCGACCCGCGCCTCCATCTCGGCGATGGCCTCGTCGTAGGGCACGGGCTCGTCGCTGATGCGCCATTCGATCGGGTGTGCGGTTGGGCCGTTCATGGGTGGCAGACCACTTTCTTTGCTTAAGACGAAATGCATGGCTTGATCCCGCCATCGGGATCTGGTATTCCCCCGCCCACTCCGGTGCAAGCACTGGATGGCCACCGAAGATGCGGTCGTGGCGGAATTGGTAGCCGCGCAGCGTTGAGGTCGCTGTGACAGAAATGTCGTGGAAGTTCGAGTCTTCTCGACCGCACCATCTCCCGGTTCCCTGGAGATAAACGAAAAGCCCGCAGGCCCCAGGCCGTGCGGGTTTTTTCGTGTCCGGGGCCGGCGAGCCGGCCTCCCCCCTAGCGGATGAACACGTACTGGTCCAGCGACACCCGGCGCATGGTCTGGAGGATGTAGGGCTGGGCGTTCACCACGGTGACGTGGCCCTGCCGCTCGCGGCTGCGGTTGGCCAGCACGTACATCATGCCGATGGCCGTCGAATCCAGGAAGGTCAGGTAGCGAAGGTCGAGCGGCACGTCCGGCCTGGCGGTGAAATCCCACTCCGCCAGCATCTCGTGGAACTTGCGGCTGTCGTCGTAGGTGAAGCGGCCCGACAGCAGGATGCCATCCTGCCCGTCCACCTCGGTGAAAGCGTACTCCATCGCCCGTGCCCTGACTCGCCGTTGGTGCACACCATATTACTCAGGCATGCCGCCGATGACACAAAGTTCGCGCGCCGATCCGGGCGGTCGTGCTGGACAAGGGCGCGCTCCGCCTATATTTCGTGCGTGCCCTGTCGGCTGCGCGTTGCCGGGTCGCCGGGGCTCCTGACAAACCGAGCACCGGTGTGCGCCCTGGCCGCGATGGGTCCGACCGCACGACCAACGCACACGCCGGTGCCAGCCGCAACGGGAGCGGACGATGGACGTGGCCGAGAACCGTGACCCGCACCAGCCGCCGTCCCCGCCGCCCGAGGACCCGCGCCCCCACCAGTTCCGCGAGGAGGATGAGGAGCGCGCCTACGGCGTGGACCCCGACTTCGTGCAGGAGATCGTCGAGCTTTTGCGCGACGGACGGCGCGATGCGGTGCGCGCCCAGGTCGAGGAGTTGCACGCCGCCGACGTCGCCGACCTGATCGAGCAGATCGGTCCGGACGAGCGCGAGGCGCTGATCGACGTCCTGCGCCCGGACTTCGACGGCGAGGTGCTGTCGCACCTCAACCCCGACCTGCGCGAGGAGGTCATCGGGCTCTTCGAGCCGAAGGAGCTGGCCGCCGCGGTGGCCGAACTGGACACCGACGACGCCGTCGACCTCATCGAGGACATGGACGAGGAGACCCGGCGGGCGATCCTCGACAACCTGCCCGCCGAGGACCGCGCCCTCGTCCAGGAGAACCTGACCTACGAGGAGTACACCGCCGGCCGCCTGATGCAGCGCGATCTGGTGGCGGTGCCGCAGTTCTGGACGGTGGGAAAGACGCTGGACTTCCTGCGCGCCTCCGGCGACGACCTGCCGGAGGACTTCTACGACATCTTCGTGGTGGACCCGCTGCACCGGGTGGTGGGGGCGGTGCCGCTGTCGCGGGTGATGCGGCAGAAGCGCTCGGTGCGCATCGCCGACCTCGCCAGCGAGGACTGCCACACCATCCCCGTCACCATGGACCAGGAGGAGGTGGCCAACCTCTTCCGCCAGTACGCCCTGGTGTCGGCGCCGGTCGTCGACCAGTTCGGGCGGCTGCGCGGCGTCATCACGGTGGACGACGTGGTGCACATCATCGACGAGGAGGCTGAGGACGACATCCTCAAGCTCGGCGGCGCCGGCGGCACCGGCGTCTACAGCCCGGTCCGCGACATTTCCAAGTCGCGGGTGGGCTGGTTGCTGCTCAACCTGTGCACGGCGTTCTGCGTGGCCGGCGTCATCTCGTTGTTCGAGGGGACCATCGAGCAGATCGTGGCACTGGCCGTGCTGATGCCGATCGTCGCCTCCATGGGCGGCAACGCCGGCACGCAGACGCTGACCGTGATGGTGCGCGCCATCGCGACGCGCGAGGTGTCGGCGTCCAATGCCTGGCGCGTCTTCGGCAAGGAACTGGCGGTGGCGCTGATCAACGGCGTCATCTTCGCGCTGCTGGTCGGGGCCCTGGCCTGGGCGTGGTTCGAGCCGACCATCGGCGCGGTCATCGCCTCCGCCATGATAATCAACCTGTTCGTCGCCGGTGCCTTCGGCGTCCTGATCCCGATGGGGTTGGAAAAGCTGGGTGTCGATCCGGCGGTGGCGAGCAGCGTGTTCCTCACCACCATCACCGACGTGGTGGGCTTCTTCGCGTTCCTCGGGCTGGCGACGGTGTTCCTGCTGTAAAAACTTCTTGCGCCGGTTGCGCCGGCCCGCCACCATGCGGGCCTCGGCATGGGGTGCTGCGCGTGGTGCGCGGCTGAGATCAAACCCATCGAACCTGTCTGGGTAATGCCAGCGAAGGGAGCCGCGCATGAGCGATTCTGCGCCCGCAATCCGTCTATCCGCATCCGGATCCCTGTCCGTCGCCGTGATCGGCGCCGGCGTCATCGGCCTGGGCATCGCGTGGCGGCTGGCCGCCGCCGGTGCCCGCGTGGACGTCTTCGACCGGGGTGAAGCCGGCCGCGGCGCCAGCCACGCCGCCGGCGGCATGCTCGCCGCCTGCATCGAGACCGAGCCGGGGGAGGAATGGATGCTTCCCCTCAACCGCGACAGCCAGACGCGCTGGCCCGCCTTCGCCCGCGAACTGGAGGCGGCGACCGGCCTGTCCGTGGATCTGCGCACCGAGGGCACGCTGGTCATCGGCCACACCGCCGACGACATGGCGCGCCTGCGCTTCCTCCATGACTTCCAGACCGGCCTGGGCCTGCCCATCGAACTGCTGGGCGCCGCCGAGGTCCGCAGGCGAGAACCCTACCTGCAGCCGGGCGTCGCCGGTGCGCTGTACAGCCGCGAGGACCATCAGGTCGACAACCGCAAGCTGGCGACCGCCCTGCGCGCCGCCGTGTCGGCGGCCGGCGGCCGGGTGCACGAGAACGCCCCGGTGACCGCCGTCGAGATGCGCGGCGGGCGGGCGACCGGCGTTCGCATCGGCGAGGCCCTGCACGCCGCCGACGTGGTGGTGCTGGCCGCCGGCCCGTGGTCGCGCAGCATTGCCGGGCTGCCCGCCGCCGCCCTCCCTCCGGTGCGGCCGATCAAGGGGCAGATGCTGGCGCTGCGCATGGATCCTGCCGAGCCGCTGCTGCGCCATGTGCTGTGGACGCCCGGCGCCTACCTGATCCCGCGCCTGGACGGGCGGCTGCTGGTCGGCGCCACCAGCGAGGAGCGCGGCTTCGACGCGAACCTGACGGCTGGCGGCGTGTTCTCGCTGCTGGAAGGGGCGTGGCGGGCCATTCCCGGAATTGCCGAGCTGCCGATCGACGAGATGTGGACCGGCTTCCGCCCCGGCAGCCGCGACGACGCGCCGATCCTCGGCTTCGGCGAAGTTGAAGGGCTGGTCTACGCCACCGGCCACCACCGCAACGGCATCCTGCTGGTGCCGGTGACGGCCGATGCGATCGCCCGCCTGATCCTGACCGGCGAGACGGAGCCGGTGATAGCCGGCTTCGGCATCGGCCGCTTTGCGGAGGTCGCATGACCATGATCCCCACCATGATTCGCGTGAACGGGCAGGCGGAGCCGCTGGGCGTGGCCTCCGTCGCCGAACTGTTGGCCGGGCGCGGCATCGGGCCGGAGACGCCGGCCGTCGCGGTGGCGCTCAACGGCGCCGTGGTGCGCCGGGCGCAGTGGGCCGACACGCCGCTGAACCCCGGCGACGAACTGGAAATCGTCCGTCCTTTCCAGGGCGGCTGAGCGGGAGGTCCCGATATGACGATTCCGAACACGACGATGGGCGATACGCTCACCATCGGCGGGCGCAGCTTCCGCTCGCGCCTGTTCCTGGGCACCGGCGGCTACCCCAACCAGAGGAGCATGCTGGATGCGCTGGCCGCCGCCGGCACCGAGGTGGCGACTGCCGCCATCCGCCGCATCAGCCTGGACGGCTACGGCGAGAGCCTGATCGACGTGCTGGGCGGCCGGGTGATGCTGCTGCCCAACACGGCCGGTTGCCTGACCGCCCGCGACGCGGTGCTGACCGCCCAGCTCGCCCGCGAGGCGCTCGGCCTCGATTGGGTCAAGCTGGAGGTCATCGGCGACCGGGATCTGCTCTACCCGGACTCCGAGGTGTTGCTGAAGGCGACGGCGGAGCTGGTGGCGGACGGCTTCACGGTGCTGCCCTACTGCACCGACGATCCGGTGACCTGCCGCAAGCTGGCCGATGCCGGGGCGGCGGCGGTGATGCCGCTGGGGGCGCCCATCGGCTCCGGCCTGGGAATCCGCAACCCGCACGCCATCGAACTGATCTGCGCCCGCAGCCCGGTGCCCGTGGTGCTCGACGCCGGCATCGGCACGGCGTCCGATGCGGCACTGGCGATGGAGCTGGGCTGCGCGGCTGTGCTGCTCAACACCGCGGTGTCCAAGGCGCGCGATCCGGTGCGGATGGCGGCGGCCATGCGCGACGCGGTGGCGGCCGGCTGGAACGCCCGGCAGGCCGGGCGTATCCCCCGCCGGTTCGGCGCCGAGGCGTCGAGCCCGCAACTCGGCTTGATCGGATCGTGACTTCGCGCCACGTTAGGGCATTCCATATCGCAACTGCGAGATCACGCCCGTGACCGAACCCAAGGCGACCGACTTCAAGCCCCGCGATCCCGACTGGAAGGCCCGCTGTCTGGCGGCGTTCGAGAAGCAGCCCATCGCCAAGTCGCTCGGCATTTCCCTGGCGGCGCTGGAGCCCGGCTTCTGCGAGATGCGCCTGCCGTTCCAACCGGAACTGACGCAGCAGCATGGCTTTTTCCAGGCGGGCATCGTGGCGATGCTGGCCGACAACGCCGGCGGCTGGGCGGCCTACACGCTGATGCCGCCGAAGTCGGAGGTGCTGGCCGTCGAGTTCAAGATCAATCTCATGGCCCCGGCGAAGGGCGATGAGATGATCGCGCGGGCGCGCGTCGTGAAGTCCGGCCGCACGCTGACCATCGTTTCCATCGACGTGTCCATGCTGGACGGCGGGCGCGAGGTGGAGTGCGCGCTGATGCAGCAGACCTGCATCACCATCCTCGATTCCGGCAAGGGCGGCTGACGGTCGTTCGGTTTCCTGTCAACCGTGGAAACTCTGCGGTCATGCAACTTTTCCGGTTGCGGCGGTTGATGGCTGCGGACTATTTGCGGCCAGCCATCCAGGGCAGGAAGAAGGAGTGGGGACGATGATGCGTTCGAGCGTTGCGGGTGTGTGTGCGGTTGCCCTGATGGCGGGAGCGGCGTTGCTTGCTGCGCCCGTGCAGGCGAAGGAACCGGCGGCGTGTCAGGCGATCTCCTTCCGCTCGATCCCGTCGGGTTCGCCCGACGGCGTGCAGGACGCCGGGCTGAAGCCCACCAGGTCCGGCAAGGTCGAGATCAAGGCCGAGATCCAGGGCGGGATGGCGAAGAACTACTTCATGACGCTGAAGGGCAACAAGGTCGAGGCGGACGCCAAGGGGCCGAAGGTCTCCGACGCCTGCCTGAAGTCGAAGAACGTGGCGCTGCCCTACAAGACGCAGGCCGCGGGGGCCTGCACCGGCGACCGTTTCCGCGTCGTCATCGAGAACCAGGGCGGCAAGAAGGTCGCCCAGTTCTTCGGCCTCCAGGGTGACGCCTGGGCGCACTGCTCCAGCGCGGTCATGTGACATCTGCCTCAGGGCATCCGGCGGGGCGCTCCGGCGCCCCGTTTTTTCGTTAAGACGCTTTCCATACGCTACCGTATCTTCCCAAGCGGCCCGGCTCGGGCTATGTTAGGGCAACGAACGACATTCCCCGGGGAGGAAACCATGCTGTCCAACCAGCTGCCGTCGCTGAATTTCGACCTTGGCGAGACGGCAGACATGCTGCGCGATTCCGTGCGCAGCTTCGCCTCCGACGAAATTGCACCGCGCGCCGCCGACATCGACCGCGAGAACGAGTTTCCGGCCGACCTCTGGCGCAAGATGGGCGACCTGGGCATCCTCGGCGTGACCGTCGAGGAGGAGTACGGTGGCGCCGGCATGGGCTATCTGGAGCACGTGGTGGCGATGGAGGAGATCTCCCGCGCCTCGGCCTCGGTGGGCCTGAGCTACGGCGCGCACTCCAACCTGTGCGTCAACCAGATCCGCAAGAACGGCAACGAGGAGCAGAAGCGCAGGTACCTGCCCAAGCTGATCTCCGGCGAGCACGTCGGTGCGCTGGCGATGTCGGAGCCGGGGGCGGGATCGGACGTGGTGTCCATGCGGCTCAAGGCCGAGAAGAAGGGCGACCGCTACGTCCTCAACGGCACCAAGATGTGGATCACCAACGG
>JAEYOB010000814.1 GCA_023412175.1 Pseudomonadota bacterium
CACAGCCGCAGCGGCGGCGCCACGAAGGGCATCCCTTCCTTGTCCGCCAGCGTCTGCAAACGGGCGCGCAGCGTCTTGTTGGAGGCGACACCGCCGGCCACCACCAGCGCGCCGCCCTGCGGGTGCACCTGCTTGAAGGCGCGGATGGCGCGCTTGCAGCGGTCGGCCATCACGTCGGCCACCGCGTTCTGGAACGCCGCCGCAAGATCGGCGCGGTCCTGTGGTGACAGCGGCCTGGGCAGCCCTTCCACCGCGCGGCGCACCGCCGCCTTCAGGCCGGAGAACGAGAAGTCGCAGCCCGGCCGCCCCAGCATCGGGCGCGGCAGCTCGAAACGGGCGGGGTCCGTCGCCTCGGCCGCGGCCTTCTCCACCTGCGGTCCGCCGGGGTAGCCGAGGCCGATCAGCTTGGCGGTCTTGTCGAACGCCTCCCCCACCGCGTCGTCGATGGTGGTGCCGAGGCGCCGGTACGCGCCCGGCCCCTCCACCACCAGCAACTGGCAGTGCCCGCCGGACACCAGCAGCAGCAGGTAGGGGAACGCCACGTCGTCGGTCAGCCGCGCGGTCAGCGCGTGCCCCTCCAGATGGTTGACGGCAACGAAGGGCAGGTTGCGCGCCGCGGCGATGGCCTTGGCGGTCATGACGCCGACGATGACGCCGCCGATCAGCCCCGGCCCGCCGGTCGCCGCCACCGCGTCGAGGTCGGACAGCCCCACCCCCGCCTCGTCCAGCGCGCGGCGGATCAGGCCGTCGAGGTGTTCCAGGTGGGCGCGCGCCGCCACCTCCGGCACTACGCCGCCGTAGGGCGTGTGGTCGGCGATCTGGGAAAGCACCACGTCGGCGCGGATCTCCCGCGCGTCGGTGACCACGGCCGCCGCCGTCTCGTCGCAGCTCGTTTCGATTCCAAGAACGATCATGGCCGCCAACCTAGCCGCTCGGGCTTTCCGGGTATAGGGTCTTGGCTCATGGACAGGCTCTCATGAACAAGGACGTCCCCGACGGCGACGCGGCGATCCGCTACTACGACGGCGACTATCCATCGCTGGAGATCGGCGATCCGCAGGCCGGACAGGTGGTGCAGCTGGAGCGCATGGGCATCCTCGGGGACGTCGGCTTCTACAAGGAACTGGCGGCGCGGGCGGGCGGCCCGGTGCTGGAGGCCGGCTGCGGCACCGGGCGGCTGACCATCCCGCTGGCCCGCATGGGGCTGGAGGTGTGGGCGGTGGACGTGTCGGCGGGCATGCTCGCCCGGCTCCGCGCCAGGCTGGACGGCGAGGACGCCGCCGTGCGGGCGCGCGTGCATGTCGTCCAGCAGGACGCGGCGCGCCTCGACCTGCCCGAGCGCGGCTTCGCGCTGGCGCTGCTGCCGTTCAACACGCTGATGCTGATCCCCGACCCGGACGAGGAGCGGGCGACGCTGGCCGCCATGGCCGCCCACATGGCACCGGGGGCGGCGCTGGCGCTCGACGTGATGAACCCGCTGACCCTGCCGCTGGAGGCCGACCGCACCCCGGCCCCGTCCGCACCGCGCACCGCGCCGGACAGCGGCAACCGCTACGTCCGCTACGCCATGCATACGGCGCTGGACGCGCTCCGGCGCCAGCTCGTCTGCGGCTGGTACGACGAGCTGCTGCCGGACGGCACGGTGCGCAGCACCGACTTCGCCTTCCGCTGGCGCATGATCTTCCGCCCCGAGATGGACTCCATGCTGTGCGGGGCCGGGTTCGCGGCGGAAACGCTGGCCGGCGATTTCGACGGAACGGAGTGGACACCGGAGAGCCGACGCATGGTGGTCACCGCCCGCCTGATTTCGGTCAAGGCGTCGAAGCCGGGGCTTTGCAAAGTGCGGAGGAACGGCATAGAAACGGGATCATGACGACTCAGCTCCGCATCGGCACGCGCGGCAGCCTCTTGGCGCTGGCGCAGGCCCACGAGACCCGCGACCGCCTCGCCGCGGCCCACCCGCATCTGGCGGCGCCCGACGCCATCGAGATCGTGGTCATCAAGACCACCGGCGACCAGATCCTCGACCGCACCCTGTCCGAGGCCGGCGGCAAGGGCCTGTTCACCAAGGAACTGGAAGACGCCCTTCTCGACAACCTCATCGACCTCGCCGTGCACTCCATGAAGGACGTGCCGACCTGGCAGCCGGACGGGCTGGAGATTTCCACCCTGCTACCGCGCGAGGACCCGCGCGACGCGTTCTTCTCGCGCTCGGGCGCCGGGCTGATGGATCTGCCCGCCGGATCGGTGGTCGGCACCGCCGGCCTGCGCCGGCAGGCGCAGGTGCTGGAGCGCCGGCCGGACCTCAAGGTCGTGCCGTTCCGCGGCAACGTGCAGACGCGCCTGAAGAAGCTGGAAGCCGGCGAGGTGGACGCCACGCTGCTGGCGCTGGCCGGCCTGCGCCGCCTGGGCGTGGCCAACCTCCTCACCGAGGTGCTGGAGCCGGAGACCATGCTGCCGGCGGTGGCGCAGGGCGCCATCGGCATCGAGATCCGCAGCGACGACGCCACCACCCGCGCGCTGCTCGCCCCGCTGAACTGCGCCGAGACCACCGCCCGCGTGACGGCGGAACGGGCGCTGCTCGCCATGCTCGACGGCTCGTGCCGCACGCCCATCGCGGCGCTGGCACGGCTGGACGGCGACACCCTGACGCTCGACGCCAAGGCGCTGTCCAACGACGGCCGGCAGGTGTTCGCCGCGCACCGCACCGGCAAGGCCGCGGACGCCGCCGCGCTCGGCACGGACGCCGGGGCGGAGATCAAGGCCCAGCTGCCGCCGGGCTTCTTCCTGCCATGACGGGCGGGGCCATGCGCCTCCTCATCACCCGGCCGGTGGAGGACGCCGAACCGTTGGCCCGGCACCTGAGCGCGCTGGGCCACGCCGTCCAGGTCGAACCCATGCTGGACATGGTCTGGCTGGACGGCCCTGCCCCCGTCCTGGACGACGTACAGGCCCTCCTTTTCACCAGCGCGAACGGCGTACGGGCCTTCGTCCGGCGTACGGATCGTCGCGACCGCCCCGTTTACGCCGTCGGCGACGCCACCGCCCGCGCCGCCCGCAAGGCCGGGTTCGAAACCGTCGAAAGCGCCAGCGGCGATGTGTACGCCCTCGACGCGCTGGTGGCCGAACGCTGCCGCACGGACGCCGGGGTGCTGCTTCATGTCGCAGGCACGACGCTGGCCGGCGATCTGGCGGGGATGCTGGCCGGCAAGGGCTTCTCCGTACGCCGGGAGACCATGTACGACGCCCGTCCCTCTACCGTTCTGGGAGGTGGCACCGTTGCCGGACTGGCCGAAGGTGGGATAGACGCCGTACTCATTTTTTCTCCCCGTACGGCGCGTTCGTTTGTTAGGTTGGTCCACGAGGCCGGGTTGCTCGACCACTGTCGTACAGTGGAGGTGCTCTGCCTCAGTCCGGCGGTTGCGGAGGCCGCCCGTACGTGTGACGCGGAGCAGGTTCCGTGGCGGAGCGTACAGGTCGCCGAACGGCCGGATCAGGACAGCCTGCTCGCTCTGCTGCCGGGTCGGGGTCACGGCAGAGCCTAAGGGCAAGCTCGACAGCACCGGCCGCGCCCTTCGGGCCGCGGCCGTTCACGGCGTTCCGCAGGGATGGCGCTGTCCAGGTAACGGGGAAACGCGTCGCCCATAACGAAAAATCGCGACCAAGAAGGCTTCCATGACCTCTCGCCCAGGCTCCGATCAGCCCGAGTCGGATCCGAACGCCCAGCCGGCGTCGGACTCCCCCATCACCCCCGGCGGCACCGCCGTAGAGCGCATCATCGAGCGCTTCGGCGGCATCCGTCCCATGGCCCACAAGCTCGACACGCCGGTGACCACGGTGCAGGGCTGGAAGAAGCG
>JAEYOB010000816.1 GCA_023412175.1 Pseudomonadota bacterium
CGCGACAGCGCCGGCCCTGTACGCGCCCGCCACGCCGCCGGCCGGCGCATCGCGGGCGCTGCCGGCCGAGGCCGCCTGCATCGGCGCCATCCTCGACGCCGAGAAGGAAGCCGGCATTGCCGACCACATGCTGCTGGCCATGGGGTTCACCGAGGCCGGCCGGCGCACCGAGGACCGGCTGTTCACGGTGTGGCCGTGGACCGTCAACGCGGAGGGCGTGTCGCGCTACTTCCCCACCCGCGACGATGCGATCGCCTTCGTGCGCGAGCAGCAGGCGCGCGGCGTGCGCTCCATCGACGTGGGGTGCCTCCAGGTGAACCTGAAATGGCACCCGGACGCCTTTCCCGATCTGGCGACCGCCTTCGAACCGCGCGCCAACGCGCGCTACGCCGCCCGCTTCCTCGGCGAGTTGCGGCGCAGCCAGGGCACGCTGGAGGGCGCCATCGCCCGCTACCACTCCGCCCAGTCGGAACGCGGCGAGGCATACCAGCAGCGCGTTTCGGCCAACCTGCGCTGGGTGGCGCACGCCCTCGACTACCTGCAGACGCTGGCATCCGGCCCGCGGGCCGCCACGCCGGCGTGGGGCAGGGCGGAACTGGGGCGGCTGTCCTTTCTGTCCAGCCTGTACGCCGACGGCCCGGCACGGCCGCTGCTGCCGCAGGGGGCGGAGTAGCGGCGCCTTAAAAGCGGGTTTTACCGGACCGGATTAAGGTCCTGCACGGTCCTTGGAGAGAGCGACGCCATGAGTTTCACCGGCACCTTCCGCGACAGGATGACGACGCTCGGCGGCATCGGGCTCGCCAACCGGGACGTTCTGTTCGCGGTCGGCATCGTGCTGGTGCTGACGGTGCTGTTCCTGCCCGTGCCCACATGGTTCCTCGACCTCGGGCTGGCGCTGTCGCTGGCGGTCAGCGTGCTGATCCTGATGGTGTCGCTGTGGATCGGCAAGCCGCTGGACTTCTCGTCGTTCCCGACGGTGCTGCTGGTGGTGACGGTGCTGAGGCTGGCGCTCAACATCGCGTCCACCCGCCTGATCCTCAGCGAGGGGCACACCGGCACCGCGGCGGCCGGCCACGTGATCGAGGGCTTCAGCCGCTTCATCATGGGCGGCAACTTCGTGATCGGGGTGGTCATCTTCGCCATCCTGATCGTCATCAACTTCGTCGTCATCACCAAGGGCGCCAGCCGCATCGCTGAGGTGGGCGCGCGCTTCACGCTCGACGCGATCCCCGGCAAGCAGATGGCGATCGACGCCGACCTGTCGGCCGGGCTGATCGACGACACCGAGGCGCGCCGCCGCCGCAAGGAACTGGAGGACGAAAGCACCTTCTACGGCGCCATGGACGGCGCCTCCAAGTTCGTGCGCGGCGATGCGGTCGCCGGCCTGATCATCACGGCCATCAACGTGCTGGGTGGCATGGCCATCGGCATGGCCCAGCAGGGCATGACCTTCTCGGCCGCCGCCTCGGTCTACACGATCCTGACGGTGGGCGACGGGCTGGCCACGCAGATCCCGGCGCTCGTCGTCTCGCTGGCCGCCGGCTTGCTAGTGACGAAGGGCGGCAACGTCGGCTCCGCCGATCAGGCGGTGATCGCGCAACTCGGCGGCTATCCCAAGGCCCTGCTGGTGGCTGGCGGACTGCTCGGCGTGCTGGCGCTGGCTCCGGGACTGCCGATGGCTCCCTTTCTGCTTCTGGGCGGCGGATTCGTCGTCGCCGGCTGGTACGTGCCGCGCCAGCGGCTGCGCCGGGCGGCCCTCGCCAAGCTGGAGGCGGGGCGGCAGGCTCCGGCCGCGCAGGCGGAGGAGTCCGTCGAGGACATGCTGAAGGTGGACGATGTGAAGGTGGAGGTGGGCAACCACCTCGTGCCGCTGATCCTCAACAAGAACGGCCCGCTCACCGGCAAGGTGAAGACGCTGCGCAAGCGCTTTGCCAAGGAGTTCGGCTTCGTCCTGCCCTCGGTGCGCATCAAGGATTCGAGCTTCCTGCCGCCCAAGGGCTACGTGATCAGCGTCATGGGCGTGGAGGTGGCGCACGGCGACGTGCGGCCCAAGCAGCTTCTCGCCATCGACCCGACCGGCGGCGAGGCGCCGGACATTCCGGGCGAATCGACGCGCGAGCCGACCTTCGGCCTGCAGGCGCGGTGGATCGACCCGGCCCGCCACGAGGAGGCGGTCGCCAAGGGCTACACGGTGGTCGATCCGGAAAGCGTCATCACCACCCACCTGACCGAGGTGATCAAGGACCATCTGCCCGCGCTGCTGACCTTCGCGGCGATGCAGAAGCTAATCGACGGGCTGGGCCGCGAGTACCAGAAGCTGATCAACGACATGGTGCCCAGCCAGATCTCGCTGGTGGTGGTGCAGCGCGTGCTTCAGGCCCTGCTGGCCGAGCGCGTGTCCATCCGCAACCTGCCGGCGATCGTCGAGGCCATCGCCGAGGCGGTCAACTGGACCCGCAACATTTCCATCATCACCGAGCACGTGCGCAGCCGCCTGGGCCAGCAGATCTGCCAGGCGTTGGCAGCCCCCGACGGCTTCGTCCCGGTGATCGTCCTGACGCCCAGGTGGGAGCAGGCGCTGATCGAGAACATCGTGACCGAGGGGGAGGACCGCCGCTTCGCGATGCCGCCGAGCCAGGTGCAGGAGTTCCTGACCCAGGTGCGGACCCGCATCCAGAAGCACGCCAGCCCGCAGGTCTGGCCGGCGCTGCTGGTGGGGCCGGAGGTGCGGCCCTTCGTGCGCTCGCTGCTGGAGCGGGTCAGCCCCATGACCCCGATCATCAGCCACGCCGAACTGCACCGCAAGGCGTCCCTCAAGACCATCGATCAGGTCTAGGGGCGTAGCGATGGATCCGCTGGCGCAGGCGCTCAGCCAGGAAGTCTATCAGGTGTTTCTCGTGTTCGTGCGGGTCGCCGCGGCCGTGGCCTTCCTGCCGGGGTTCGGGGAGTTCGCCGTACCGGTGCGCGTGCGCCTGTGCGTCGCCATCATCGTGGCGCTGGTCCTGAAGCCCATCGTGCCCGACCTGCCGGCGATGCCCGCGGAGCCCGCCGGGATCCTGTCCGTGTTCACCGGGGAAATGATGATCGGCGCCTTCCTGGGCTTCGGCGCCAAGCTGTTCCTGGCGGCGCTCCAGGTGGCGGGAACGGTGGCGGCGCAGGCCATCGGGCTGAGTAACCCGTTCTCGGTGGAGGGCGCCGGGTTCGAGGGCGGGTCGGTGCTGTCCGGCACGCTGGTGATCGCCGGGCTGGCGCTGATCTTCGCCACCGACCTGCAATACGTGATGCTCGGCGCGCTGGCGCGCTCCTACGGAACGTGGCCGGCGGCGCAGATGCCCGACTGGGGGATGCTGGCGGAACGCTACGCCCAGCTCGCCGCGGCGACGTTCCGGCTGGGGGCCGGGCTGGCCGCGCCCTTCCTCATCTTCGGCGTGCTGTTCAACGCGGCGCTCGGCCTCGTCAACCGCGTGGTCCCGGCCATGCCCGTCTATTTCGTCGCCACGCCGGCCATGCTGGGGGCCGGGCTGCTTCTGTTCATGGTGACGGCGGGCGTGATGCTGACCGGCTTCGCCGCCGCCCTCGGCGGCTGGCTGGGCGGACGCGGCGGGGCGGGCCAAGGCGCAGGAGCAGCACGACGAGCACAAAACCGAGCAGCCGACCGAGAAACGCCTGCGCGAGGCGGCGGAGAAGGGCGACGTCCCGCGGGCGCGCGACGTCGGCCTGTTCACCGCCATGGCGTCGGCCTGGCTGATCGTCATCGCGGCGGCTCCGGGCGCGGCCTCGCGGTTGGCGGAAACGCTGCTGCCGCTGATCGAGAATCCGGACGATTTCCGTCTGGACGGCAGCGCCTACGACGTCCTACACGGCCTGCGCTGGCTGCTGGTCAGCGTCGGCGTGGCCATGCTGCCGGTGGTGGGCATCCTGGTCGCGGGCGCTATCGTCTCCGGCCTGGGGCAGGGGCCGCTGGTGGTCGCCAGCGAGCGCATCCGGCCGAAGCTGTCCAACCTGTCGATCCGCAGCGGCTGGCGGCGCATGGCGTCGCGGAACGCGCTGGTCGAGTTCGCCAAAAGCCTTGTCAAGCTGGTGGCCATCGGCCTCGCCGCATGGTTCGCCGTAGCGCCCTACATTACGTGGACGGAGGGGGTCGTGGGCATCGACGTCGCGGCATTGCCCGATTTTCTCAGGGACCTGACCCTGCGTTTGCTGCTGGCCGTGCTGCTGGCGACGGTGCTCATGGCGGTGGTGGACGTGCTGTGGAACCGGTTCGAATGGCGCAAGCGTCTGCGCATGACCTTCCAGGAGATGAAGGACGAGTTCAAGCAGACGGAGGGCGACCCGCATCTCAAGGCCCGCATCAAGGACGTGCGGCGCCAGCGCTCCAAGCGCCGCATGATGGCGAACGTGCCGCGCGCCACCGTGGTCATCGCCAATCCCACGCACTTCGCCGTGGCGCTGGAGTACGACCGTAGGCGGCTGCCGGCCCCGCTCTGTCTGGCGAAGGGGGCGGACCTGCTGGCCCTGCGCATCCGCGCCGTTGCGGAGGAGAACGGCGTGCCGGTGATCGAGAACCCGCCGCTGGCCCGCGCGCTCTTCGCGTCGGCCGAAGTGGATGAGCTGATCCCCCTGCAACACTACCAAGCGGTCGCCGAGGTCATCACCTACGTGCTGCGCGTCAAGGGCGCGGTGGGCGGTCCGCGGCGACCGCCGCCGTCCCCCAGGTCCGCTTAATTCCTTTTCAACGGGTTTCGCGTAGGAATGGGCCGCTTCCCATCCGGCACCATGGTGCCGCAGCTCCATCGGCCCATCCATGAGCAATCCCGACGACCTGTTCGCGATCTACAGCGCCGACCGCACGCCGAAGCGCGCGCCGACCGGCGAAGCGCTGGCGACGGCGCTGGCCGACAACGTACGGCAGGCCTTCGCGCTGATGGGAACGTTGACGGCCGAAGTCGGGCAGGCGCTGGCGCAGGCGCGTTACACGCTCCGCCTGTCGCCCACGGTGGTGGAGCGGGGCAGCGGCCTGCGCCTGGACCGCACCTCTGAGAGCTTCCGCGACTATCTGCGCAGCTGGAGCCACCAGCGCGCGGATGGCATCTCCGGCGGCATGCATTGGGAAGCGCAGATCACCGTCACCGATCAGCGCCGCACAACGGCGGAGATCGGGCTCGGCCTGACCATCGAGTGGCCGTCGGGGGAGGAGGGCGCCGGCCTCGCCTTCGTGGAGTTCTGGACGACCGGGCAGGGCGCCGCGCTGCCCGCCGAGTCGCGGGCCTTCCAGCGCGCCCTGGTCGGCTCTATCGTCCGGCTGGAGGAGGCGGGGGCGATCGCCTCCGCCAAGCCGCGGACGCCGTAAGTGCCGGTTCAGAGTTCGGCGTTGAGCCCGGAGGCGGACAGCTCCACGGGACGGACGGCGTGGCCGCTCGGTGCATAGAGGCCGTCGCTGGCGGCCTTCTCCAAGGCGGAGAGCAGGTTGCGGTTGATGGCGAGCACCGCCTTGCGCATGGCGACGAGGCCGGCGGCGTTGTCGCCGACGGCGCGGTCCAGGCGTTCGATGCGTTCGAGCGCCATGGCGCGGAGGTCGTCGCTCAGCCCGCCGCCGCCCGCCCGGATCTGCAGCATGATGGCTTCCAGCCGGTCGGCCATGACCAGCTTGCGCCGCGCGAATCCTTCGAGCCCGGCGAGGTCGCCGGCGGCGATTGCCGCCGTCTCCTCCTCCATCAGCGCGCTCAGTGTGGCGACGGCGTCCAGGAACTCCGTCATGACGAGCGCGGTGGGGCCGTCGGCCAGCGCGGCGGCTTCCGGTTCCGGCGTGGGGACGCTGACCGGTTCCTCGGCCTTGCGGTCCGGGGCGAACTCGCGGATCAGGTCCTTGAGATGACGGCTCATCGCGTGCTCCCTTCCGCCTGCTCGCCGTAGAGGCGGGCCACGTCGGCGTGCACCATGCGGCCGATGCCCAGGGTGCCGGCCTCGGCGATCGCCTTGCCGTACTCCTGGAGCATGAAGCTCCGCCATGTCCTCTCCGATTGGCCGCCGCCGAACACGGCGCTCGCGTCTATGCCGGCGAACATGGATTCGAGCATCTGCCCGACCATCAACGCCTCGAAGTCCCTGGCGACCCGCTGCACCGGATCGGGCCGGGCGGCGGGCGCCGGAGGGGCGGCCGGGCGGGCGGAAGCGGCGGTCACGTCCATAGGCTGTCCTTCCGTATCAGATGATTTCGAGGTCGGCGTGCAAAGCGCCCGCCGCCTTGATGGCCTGCAGGATCGCCACCATGTCCCGCGGCCCGACGCCCAGCGCGTTCAGCCCGTTGATGAGCTGTTGCAGGCTGACGTTGCCGCCGACGGTCACGAACTGGCGCCCGTTGCCTTCCTCCACCCGGACGTCGGTGCGCGGAACCACGACCGTCGCGCCGTTGCCGAAGGGCTGCGGCTGCGACACCTGGGGGGTTTCGACGACGCGGACCGTCAGGTTGCCCTGGGTGATGGCGACGCGGCTGACGCGCACGTCGTCGCCGATCACGATGGTGCCGCTGCGCTCGTCCACCACGACGCGCGCCACGGCGTCCGGGCGGATCGGTAACTGTTCGATGTCGCCGATCAGCCGCGCCACCCCCGCCACGAAGCCGGGCGGGATGCGGACGTCCACGGTGGTGGAGTCGAGCAC
>JAEYOB010000848.1 GCA_023412175.1 Pseudomonadota bacterium
GCGCAGAGCAATGCCAGCCCCAGGCTGGTCGCCCGGTCGATGGGCGCCAGCCGCGCCTCCTTGTCCAGACCGGCGGCGAGGAAGGCGTCCATCGGCGCGTCGCCCAGCGGCGAGTAGGCGAAGATGCTCGGCCGTCCGTCGAGTCCCGGCAACTCGACCAGTCCCGGTTCGGCGCCGGGCAGCAGTGCCGCGAGGTCCGGCCTCAACGGTTTGCCTCGCCCGCGGCCGGTGTCGGGGATGCTGGAGAGGATGGTGCCCTTGCGGTCGGTGAGGAGAATGCTGGTGTGGGGCGGCAGCCGTTTGGCCGTCAGCGCGTCGTCCAGCCAGTCCAGATCGAGGGTGAAGACCACCACGCCGCCGATCATGCCCAGCGGATCGGTGTAGGGCACGGCGAAGGGCCACATCGGCCGGCCGAGGGAGTGCGCTTCGATAAGGTTGCCGATGGCGAACGCGCCGGTCTCAAGCGCAAGGCGGACGTGGGGTTGCCGGTCGATCCGCACGCCCATGGACCGCGTGTCGCTGGCGCAGCGGATGATGCCCCGGGCGTCGGTGACGTTCAGCGTGCCCATGCGGAAGGGCAGCGGCATGCGGTCGAGCAACTGTTGGCACGCCGCCATGTCGCCTTCGCGGATGGCGTCGCCCACCGCCACCGTGGAGACGAGCTGGCGCACGCTGGCGATGATGCGCATCTGCTCGGCGACGAGCAGGTCCCGCAGGCGCTGGGCCTCGGCGTTCAATTCGGCCAGTTGCGCGCGGCGCAGTTCCACAACGGTGTATGCGCCGAACGCGATGGCGGGCAGAACCGCCAGGAGAACCAGCAGGATCAGCCGCTGGAACAGGTTCAAAGCCGGCGCCCCCAAATAAAGCTACTGAACGTCTATCTGCCCAATTGGTGTGTGGCCCGTCAATCCCGGAAAATTTAAAGTTTCCGAAGAAACGGTGGCGTGTTGGAATGTGAGCCTCTCCTTATTATTTTCTTTTCATATTCGTATCTAATCCGATCAAGCGTGCGCGTCCCGGCGTTCGCCATAGGCCGCGGCCACTTCGCCGACAGCCATGATCGTCGAACAGATCCCGGTGAGCACCAGGGCCAGCGCCGCCGCCGCGGGGAAGTCGGAGCCGGTCTCCGACACCATGCTGTAGAGTTGCAGCGGCAGGATGGTCAGCCGCGTGCCGACCAGGGCCAGCGCCGTGCCGTAGGCGCCGAACACCACCGCCGCCACCAGGCAGAAGGCGGTCAGCGCCGTGGTGCGGACCTGCGGCAGCAGGATGTGCAGAAGGGCCTCGCGCGGGGTGGCGCCCAGCGACTCGGCGGCGGCGAGCTGCGTCCTGTCGAAATTGACCAGCACCGGCAGCATCAGCATCACCACCCGCGGGATCAGGTAGTAGGAGCTGGCGAAGGCCAGCCCCTGCGGGCTGTAGAGGATGCCCGAGAACCACGCCGCGTCCACCCCGACAAAGCCCAGCAGCTGGGTGACCAGCCCGGCCCGGCCGTAAGCGAGGATGAAGCCGTACGCCACGATCAGGCCGGAGAAGGTCAGCGGCAGCGCGATGAAGAAGCTCAGCGCGGCGCGCGTCCGCGGACCCAGCCGCGACAGGTGCAGCGCCACGCAGAACCCCATCACCAGCGAGGCGGTTGCCGCCACCAGCGTCAGCACCGCGCTGCCGGCGAGGCTTTGCAGGAACATCGGGCTGCCGAGCACCCGGCCGAACGAGCCGGGGTCGCTCAGCGCGTCCCAGCCGACGGTGGCCAGCGGCAGCACGAAGAACATGCACAGCACCAGAACGCCGGGCGAAGCCAGCACCAGCAGGAGGCGGCGGGACCGCATGGCCTGCGGCTTACTGGCCGACCGCCACCTTGGCCCAGCCGGCGTCGATCTCCGCCTTCTTGGCCGCGGCGGCGCGAACGTCGAGCGGGCGCACCTGCGGGGCGGGCGGCAGCTTGTCGGCGACGCTGTCCGGCAGCTTGACGCCGGGCACTGACGGGCGGACGAAGCCCTGGGCGAAGATGCCCTGGCCCTGATCGGTCATGATGAAGTTCAGCCACAGCTTGCCGGCGTTCGGGTTGGGCGCGTTCTTCACCAGGCTGATGCCGTAGGGGGCGGCCACCGACGCTTCCTTGGGGATGACCACCGCCACGGAATCACCCAGGCCGTCCATGTGCTTGGCCTTCAGCCCGTCGTTCTCGTAGCTGATCCAGACCGGGATCTCGCCCTTGACGAACTGCGCGTAGGGCGTGGTGCCGACGACGCGCAGCACGCTGCCGGCCTTGTGCAGCTTGCCCAGATAGTCGATGCCCGGCTGCACGTTGCTCATGTCGCCGCCGGCCGCGAAGTTGGCGGCGAAGGACAGCACCTGCCCGACGCCGGTCGAGCGCGGATCGAGGTAGACGACGGAGTTCTTGTATTCGGGCTTCAGCAGGTCGGCCCAGGACTGCGGCACCTCCTTGACCAGCTTCGTGTTGACCACGAAGGCGATGGTCAGCGAGTGCACGGTGAACCACTTGCCCTCCGGTTCGCGGAAGACCTCCGGCAGCTTGTCGAAGTTCACCGGCTTGAAGGGCGCCACCACGTCCTTCGCCACCGCGTCCACCGCCGAGGCGGCGAAATAGTAGGCGGTGTCGGCCTGCGGCCGATTGCGCGCCTTGTCCAGCGCCACCACCGTCGCGGCGGAGCCGAGGTCGTTGTAGGTGATCTCGACGTTGGGGTAGCGCTTCTTGAAGGCGGCGAACTGCGCCGCCCAGTTGGCCCAGGTCGGCCCGGTGTCGAAGGAGACGACCATGCCCTCCTTGGACGCGGCCGCGTAAAGGTCCTTCTCGCCCGGATAAAGCTCGGGAGAGTCGGCGGCGGTGTGCGCCGGTCT
>JAEYOB010000006.1 GCA_023412175.1 Pseudomonadota bacterium
GAGCAGTCCGGCGGCGTACCCGCGCACCGGCTCCAGCGCATAGTTGCCGAGGTGCTCGGCGAGTCGGCCGCGCCAGCGCACGGCGACGACGCTTCCCGGCTCGGTGTTGCCGCGCTGGCGGCTGGACCGGCCGCCCATGACGAGTCCGGCGTGGCGGCCGTGCTCGCGCGCCAGCAGCGTCACCACCGCCGCGCTCTCGCCGTGTGCGCGGCTCGACAGCACGATGCCCTGATCGGTCCATTCCATGGAACGAAAATAGTACATCGCGGTGGCGGATGCAGCCTCCGATGCTGCGGCTTGCGGTTGTCCCGTAATCCCGCGTCAAGGCGGTTGCATTTTATCTCAATCTAAGCGGCAATGGGCACCAGCCGTGTGCGCGGAGGCCGTGAAGATTTTGACCAGTCCCGTCGAGCGATACCTGCTTGCCGAAAAGGCCGGCACCGAGGGGGTGTGGGACTGGGACCTGCGCACCGGCACGCTCTACCTGTCGTCGCGTTTCAGGGAATTCCTCGGCCTTGCGGGGGGTGACGGGTTCGGCCAGCCGGAAGACTGGCTCGACCGCGTGCACCCCGAGGATCTCGACTGGCTGCACGCCTCGCTGGAGGCGCAGCGCGGTGCCGTCACCCTGCCCTTCCAGATCGAGCACCGCGTGCTGCCCGAGGGCTCGACCGAGTGGCGCTGGCTGGTCTGCCGCGGCATGGCGGTGTGCGACGATTCGCAGCAGCCCGTGCGCCTCGTCGGCTCGGTCGGCGACATCACCGAGCGCAAGCTGGCCGAGCGGCAGCTCCGCCGCAGCGAGGAGCGCTACGCCCTGGCCGCCGCTGCCAGCAACGACGGCCTGTACGACTGGGATCTGGCGACCGGCCGCGTCTACTACGCGCCGCGCTGGAAGTCGCTGCTGGGCTTCGACGAGCACGCCGTCGGCGACGGGCCCGAGGAATGGCTGGGCCGCGTGCACGACGAGGATCTGATCTGGTTGAAGGCGGCACTGGACGGCACCGAGGAGGACGGCCGGCCGTTCCAGATCGAGTACCGGATGCGGGACGCCGCCGGCAAGCAGCGCTGGATGTCCTGCCGCGGCGTCGCCGTGAAGGATTCCCGCGGCACGCCGGTGCGCATCGTCGGCAGCCAGGCCGACGTCACCGACCGCAAGCTGGCCGAGCAGCAGCTCCGCCGCAGCGAGGAGCGCTATGCCCTGGCCGCCCAGGGCGCCAACGACGGGCTGTGGGACTGGTTGCTGGACACCGGCGAGGTCTATTACTCGCCTCGCTGGAAGGCGATGCTGGGCTACGGCCGGGACGAGCTGGGCGCCTCCATCGACGAGTGGTTCCAGCGCGTCCACAAGGAGGATTTCGCCGGGCTGGAGGCGGCGCTGGAGCTGCACCTCTCCGGTCAGCGCGAGAACGTCCAGCACGAGTTCCGCATGCGCGCCGCCGACGGGACGGAGCTGTGGATGCTGGTGCGCGGCATCGCCGTGCGCGACGGCTCCGGCAACGCCGTCCGCATGGCCGGCTCGATGACCGACATCACCGCACGCAAGAAGGCGGAGCAGCAACTGCTGTTCGACGCCTTCCACGACGGCATGACCGGGCTGCCCAACCGCACCCTGCTGCTCGACCGCACCGGGCTGGCGCTCGACCGCAACCGGCGCTCGGGGGGGAAGCACTTCGCGGTGCTGCTGATCGACCTCGACCGCTTCAAGTCGATCAACGACACCAAGGGTGCCGAGGTTGGCGACAAGATCCTGCGCACCATGGCGCAGCGCCTGGAGAGCACCCGGCGCATGGGCGACACGCTGGCCCGCCTGTCGGCCGACGAGTTCGCGCTGCTGCTGAACGACATCGGCGACGTGGGCGACGCGCTGAGCGCTGCCGAGCGGATCGGCCAGACCGTCGCCGAACCGGTGCAGCTCGACGACCACGACGTGGTGCTGACCGCGTCCATCGGCGTGGCGCTGAGCGCCACCGGCTAGGACCGGCCGGTGGACATGCTGCGCGACGCCAGCCTCGCCGTCTACCGGGCCAAGCAGGGGGGGCGCAACCGGGTAGAGGTGTTCGACGGCACGCTGCGCCGGCAGGCGATGACCCTGATGCGCACCGAGGCCGACCTGCGCACCGCGCTGGAGCAGGGCCAGCTCTGCCTGTTCTACCAGCCCATCGTCCGCGTGATGAGCGGGCGCATCGCCGGCTTCGAGGCGCTGATGCGCTGGCGCCACCCGGAGCGCGGCCTCGTCTCTCCGGCGGAGTTCATCCCGCTGGCCGAGGAGTGCGGGCTGATCGTGCCGATGGGCCGCTGGGCCCTGCAGGAGGCGACGCGGCAGGCGGCGCTTTGGCAGAAGCGCTTCCCACGCCCGAAGCCGCTGTTCATGAGCGTCAACGTCTCCTCGCAGCAGTTCCGCGACGACGATCTGCTGGGGCTGGTCGGCGACGTGCTGGCGGATAGCCGCATCCCGCCATCGTCACTCAAGCTGGAGATCACCGAGAGCCTGCTCATGCAGGATCCGGAGAAGTGCCGCGCGCTGATGCAGGCGATCCGCGACATGGACGTGCGGCTGTCGATCGACGATTTCGGCACGGGATACTCGTCGCTGGCCTATCTTCACAAGTTTCCCGCCGACACGCTGAAGATCGATCGCACCTTCGTCGCGGCCATCTCCACGGGCGAGAGCAGCGCCGCCATCGTCCAGGTGATCACCACGCTGGCGGCAATCCTGCACATGGACGTGGTCGCCGAAGGCGTGGAGACCGAAACCGAAGCCGGGTTCCTGCGCGACATCGTCTGCACCTACGGCCAGGGTTATTTCTGGGCGCGGCCCCAGCCGGCGGAAGACGTGGAGAGGTTGCTGGAGGCGGAGAAGGTTGAGGGGGCCGTGGCGTAGCCCGACTTCAAAAGACATCCGCCACACCGCGCAGCAATCACAAAACATACCAGAGTATTCGCCACGCCATCAAAAGACTGCACCCTACTCATTATGGTCGTATGGACTTGAAAGCAGCGCGCCCGTAACCTTCCCAAGCAAAACCAGAAGAAACGGAAAGCCAGAAGCATGCCGCTCCAAGCACATCTTGGAGCAGGAAGGCTTCCATTGCCTAAAATCCGCAAAACGCTTGAGCCGACTCGCACCGACAAAAAACGGATCACACGAGGAGGAACAGCATGGCCAACGCGGTTGAGAGCTGCAAGCTCATCAATTTTGACAACGCTTACGTGGAGTATCGCACCTTCACCGGGGTGCCGCTGCTGATCGTCGAGGGCACGAAGCCGTATCTGAACATGAAGGTATGGCTCCAGCCGCGCATGTACATCGAACAGCCCGACTACTGGGGCATCGAAGTGGTTGGGTGCCTGAACGGCATCGGCTTGCCAACCGTTGCCCCCTACAGCGAAACGCTGTCGCTTTCGGAGTTTACGGGCAAGAAGGGCATCGAGGTGATCGGCGCCGACCGCTGCCAGACGATCGACATCAGGCAGTTCCCGGAAAGGGAAGCGGGGTTTTCTCCGCCCTTCGGCCGCGCCAGCTATACGGCCGAGCAGAACGGACCGAACCTGACCATCATCGCGAAAGGCGAGAACCCCACCCCCGGCTACAGCAACTGGATCGAGAGGTTCCCGTTCCCGATCTTCCCGCCGCAATACGCCTTCTACAGCCAGCCGCCGGGCGGAGCGGCGTCCGATGTGATCACGCCGTTCGAGGTGCGCCGCACCTTCGTCAGTGCGCCGAACCTCAAGCAGATCACCATCCACGATGCGGCAGGCGTGCTCCTGGTGGCCGTCGAGCAGACGGTGCCGGCGGTAGATAAGGCCGCCGGCACCCGCGGTGGTACCTCCGGCGGGATTGGCATCCCCCGGCCGACAGCCCACTTGGCCCCGCGCCCCCGATTGCCGCGAGGCCGACGCAATCAAACTCTCCTTGTCATGGACCGAATCGCGGGGAGCCAGCCACCCGCGGCGGCCACAAGGAGGGACGCCCAATGGACGAGATCAGGTCCCCGGCGACGCCGCCGGCCTTGAGCGCGGCGGACATCAGCGCACTCGCACACCTCTACCGGGGCGAACTGTACCGCAGCACGGTCTGGCGCACGCGGCTCGACGCCACCACGAACTGGGCGGTGGTCACCACCGGCATCGCGCTGTCGCTGGCCTTCTCCAGCGCCGACGCGTCGCCGCTGCCGCTGGTGCTGGTCGGGCTGCTGGTGGCGGTGTTCCTCACCATCGAGGCGCGGCGCTACCGCTTCTTCGACTTCTGGCGGATCCGGGCGCACATCCTGGAAGTCCACTTCTTCGGCCCGATCCTGCGCGGCCAAGGCGTGCGCACCGACAACGGCTGGAACGAGGTGCTGTACCAGGACTACCGCAGCCCCGCCCTGCACATCACCCTCATGGAGGCCGCCGGCCGGCGGCGGCGCCGCCACTACGGCTGGATGTTCGGGATCCCGGGGGTGGGCTACAT
>JAEYOB010000059.1 GCA_023412175.1 Pseudomonadota bacterium
GTACAGGGCCGCCTTCCCGAACCATCCCGTGCTCTGCCGCCACGCAGTTATCCGCGGCGTCAGCACCTCGTACGCCGCGATCAGCGCCAATACCGCCCCGAACGACATCTGGAAGCTTGGACCAAGCACGCCCTCCGGCAGCACCAGCAGCACCGCCATGCCGGCGAACGCGATGACGCGCATGCTCATGGCGGTGCGGTCCACCAGGATGGCGATCATGACCATGGCGGTCATCAGCACCGAGCGCAGCATCGGCACCTGCGGCCCGACCACCAGCAGATAGCCGGCCGCCGCCAGGATTCCGCTCACCGCGGCGATCTTCTTGATCGGCCAGCGCAGCGCCAGCGGCTCGACGAGCGCCAGCAGCCCGCGCACCGCGCCGAAGACCAGCCCCGCCACCAGCGCCACATGCAGCCCGGACACCGACAGCAGGTGCGCCAGCCCGCTGGCCCGCATGTCGTCCATGACCGGTTTCGGAATGCCGGTCTGCTCGCCGTTGAGCAGCGCCGCGGCGATCGCCGCCTCGGGGCCCGGCAGCGCCGACCGGCAAACGTCGAAGATCCGCTCCCGCAGGCGCTCGACGGCGATCATCAGGGTGCGCCATGTGCCGGGGGGCGATGCCTCCACCGCTTCCGGCGCGCTCAGCGCGAAGCCGGTGCCGCCGATTCCCTCGAAGAAGGCATGGCGCTGGAAATCGAAGGCGCCGGGCGCGGGGGGCGCCGGCGGCGGGTTCAGCATCACCCGCAGACGCACGACGTCGCCCACCCTGGGCAGCGGCAGGCGGGCGTTCAGGCGCACCCGCACACGCCCCGGCGTTGCATCGTGCGGCAGGCGGTCGATGGTCACCTCGCGCAGCACCAGCCGGGCGCCGGCCGGAAGACGTTCGATGATCTCGACGCGGCCGGTCACCTGGGTCGGCCCGATGGCTTTGCGCAGCATCGGCTCGGCCACCAGGGCGGTGCGCGTCTGCGCGGAGGTGAATCCGACCGCGATGGCGAGTGCCGCCAGGACCATGGCCAACGCGACCGGCCGGCGCCGCAGCAGCCATGCCAACGCCGCCGCCACCCCGACGAGCACCGCCCCCACCCATGTCGGCGGTTCCTGGGGCAGTGCGAAGTAGGCGCCGACACCGACGCCGACGCCGACCGGCGTCCACAGGAACCAGCGGTCGCGCTCTTCGCTCAGGCGGTCGCCGAGCCACGCCACGGCACGCCGGAACGGCCCCTGCGCAGCCGGCGGCGCGCTGTCGGGAGGCAACTCCTCGTCGAAGAGAGCGTCCATCACCGCAGTGCATACCGACAGCGCATGGAAGCCCCTCCACGAAGCCGCTGAATGTGTTAAACCACCGCACCAGTGTACCAGCGCCACACAGAAGAATTGAGTCACCGATGAGCGTCGTCACCCGTTTCGCGCCGTCCCCCACCGGCTACCTCCATATCGGCGGTGCGCGCACGGCCCTGTTCAACTGGCTGTTTGCCAAGCACCACGGCGGCACCTTCCTGCTGCGCATCGAGGACACCGACCGCGCCCGCTCCACGCAGGCGGCGGTGGACGCCATCCTCGACGGCCTGTCCTGGCTGGGGCTGGAGTGGGATGGCGACGCCGTCTCGCAGTTCGGGCGCAAGGACCGCCACGCCGAGGTGGCGAAGCAGATGCTCGCCGAGGGCAAGGCGTATCACTGCTACGCCAGCCCCGAGGAACTGGAGGAAATGCGCGCCGCCCAGAAGGCCGCCGGCCAGCCGGTGCGCTACGACGGCCGCTGGCGCGACCGCGATCCGTCCGAGGCGCCGGCCGGCGTCGCCCCGGTGATTCGCCTGAAGGCGCCGCAGACCGGCGAGACGGTGCTGAACGACCACGTCCAGGGCGAGGTGCGGGTGCAGAACCAGCAGCTCGACGATCTGATCCTGCTGCGCGCCGACGGCACGCCGACATACCTGCTGGCGGTGGTGGTGGACGATCACGACATGGACGTCACCCACGTGATCCGCGGCGACGACCACCTGACCAACACGTTCCGGCAGATCCAGATCTACAAGGCCATGGGCTGGGATCTGCCGGAGTTCGCGCACATCCCGCTCATTCACGGCCCGGACGGCGCCAAGCTGTCGAAGCGGCACGGCGCGCTGGGCGTCGACGCCTACCGCGACATGGGCTACCTGCCGGAAGCGATCCGCAACTACCTTCTGCGTCTGGGCTGGGCGCACGGCGACCACGAGATCATCTCGACCGAGCAGGCCATCGAGTGGTTCACACTGGAGGGGATCGGCCGCTCCGCGTCGCGCTTCGACTTCGCCAAGCTGGAGAGCCTGAACGCCCATTACCTGCGTCAGGCCGACGACGCACGCCTCGTCGGGCTGATCGCCCCGCGCCTTGAGGCGGACCTGGGCATCGCGCTGAACGACGCCCAGCGGGCGCTGCTGACCCGCGCCATGAACGGCCTGAAGCAGCGCGCCCGCACTCTGGTGGACCTGGCACAGAGCGCCAAGTTCTACGTCGCCGCGCGCCCGCTGCCCTTCGACGACAAGGCGGCGGCGCTGCTCGACGCCGCCGGCCGCGGGGTGCTCAAGGACCTCGCCGCCATCTTCGCGCAGGAGGCGGAATGGACGGCCGCAACTCTCGAGTCGCGGGTGCGCGCCTTCGCCGAGGAGCGGGGCGAAAAGCTGGGCAAGATCGCCCAGCCGCTGCGTGCCGCGCTCAGCGGTTCCACGGTGTCTCCGCCCATCTTCGAGGTGGCGGAACTGCTGGGCCGCGAAGAGACTCTGGCCCGCATGGAACAAGGGCCGGAGAACAGCAGCCGCTAATTTCCATGCGTTGATATCCGGCGCACGCGGAACTATGCTGCGCCGATTCGAAAAGGGCAGGAAACGCCCCCACCCATAATAAGGACGTGCCGAGATGACTCAGACCGCGGACACCGTCACTTTGACCGATAATCGCACGGGCAAGCAGGTCACCATGCCCGTGCTGCACGGCGCCACCGGGCCGAGCGTAATCGACATCCGCAAGCTGTATGCCGAAACTGGATACTTCACCTACGATCCGGGCTACACGTCCACCGGCAGCTGCGAATCCAAGATCACCTACATCGACGGCGACGAGGGCGTTCTGCTGCACCGCGGTTACGCGATCGACGATCTGGCCGAGAACTCCACCTTCCCCGAGGTCTGCTTCCTTCTGCTGAACGGCCACCTGCCGAACACCAAGGAAAAGGAAGACTTCGAGAACATCCTGCGCCGTCACTCGATGGTGCACGAGCAACTCACCCGCTTCTACAGCGGCTTCCGCCGCGACGCGCACCCGATGGCGGTGCTGTGCGGCGTGACCGGCGCGCTGTCGGCCTTCTACCATGACTCGATCGACATCGACGATCCGCAGCACCGGATGATCTCGTCGCACCGTCTGATCGCCAAGCTGCCGACCATGGCCGCCATGGCCTACAAGTATTCGGCCGGCCAGCCGTTCATGTACCCGCGCAACGACCTGTCGTACGCGGAGAACTTCCTGTACATGACCTTCGGCACGCCGTGCGAGCCGTACAAGGTCAACCCGATCCTGTCCAAGGCCATGGACAAGATCTTCATCCTGCACGCCGACCACGAGCAGAACGCCTCGACCTCGACCGTCCGCCTCGCCGGCTCGTCGGGCGCCAACCCGTTCGCCTGCATCGCGGCCGGCATCGCCTCGCTGTGGGGTCCGGCGCACGGCGGCGCCAACGAGGCGGTGCTGAAGATGCTGGAGGAGATCGGGTCGGTCGACCGCATCCCCGAAATCGTCCGCCGCGCCAAGGACAAGAACGACAACTTCCGTCTGATGGGCTTCGGCCACCGGGTCTACAAGAACTACGACCCGCGCGCCGCCGTCATGCGCAAGACCTGCCACGAAGTGCTGGGCGAGTTGGGCATCAAGAACGAGCCGCTGCTCGACATCGCCATGGAGCTCGAGAAGATCGCGCTCGAAGATCCGTATTTCGTCGAGAAGAAGCTGTACCCGAACGTCGATTTCTACTCGGGCATCATCCTGAAGGCGATGGGCTTCCCGACCAGCATGTTCACCGTGCTGTTCGCCGTTGCGCGCACCGTCGGCTGGATCTCGCAATGGAAGGAGATGATCGAGGACCCGCAGCAGAAGATCGGCCGTCCCCGCCCGCTCTACACCGGCGAGCCGAAGCGCGACTTCATCCCGCTGGCGCAGCGTGGCTAACCGGCCGACAGCCCGGATCGGATCGGGGGGGGGCGCCGCCGCCCCCCCCGCA
>JAEYOB010000090.1 GCA_023412175.1 Pseudomonadota bacterium
GGGGGGGCCCTTCTGTCGTTTTCGACGGACGGCAGACGACCGTCACATCATGCCCAGCGCCCTGGGCAGCCACAGCGAGATCGCCGGCACGTAGGTGACCAGCACCAGGAAGCCCAGCATCGCCAGCAGCCACGGCCACACCGCGACGGTGAGTTCCGTGATGCCCATCTTGGTGATGCCGCTCGCCACGTAGAGGTTCAGGCCCACGGGCGGGTGGCACATGCCGATCTCCATGTTCACCACCATCATGATACCGAAGTGCACCGGGTCGATGCCCAGCTTCACCGCCACCGGGAACAGGATCGGCGCCATGATCAGCACGATCGACGACGGTTCCATGAAGTTGCCTGCGGCAAGCAGCAGCAGGTTCGTCACCAGCAGGAAGGCGATCACGCCAAGGCCCTGGCCGACGATCCAGTCCGCGATGTGCTGCGGAATGTTCTCCGACGTCAGCACGAACGAGAACAGGACCGCGTTGGTGATGATGTACAGCAGCATCGCCGACATGTTGGCCGACGACAGCAGCACCTTGGGCACGCCCTTGAGCGGCATGTCCTTGTAGACGAACACCGCGACGATGAAGGCGTACACCGCGCTCATGGCCGCCGCCTCGGTCGGCGTGAAGATGCCGGAGTAGATGCCGCCGATGACGATGACGATCAGCAGCAGGCCCCAGATCGCCTCGCGGAACGTCCGCCAGCGTTCGGCGAAGCTGGCCTTGGGCAGGCGCGGGTAGCCGTACTTGCGGGCGCGGTACCAAGTGACGCCGCCCAGCAGCGACGCCAGCATCAGGCCCGGCACGACGCCGGCCATGAAGAGCTGGCCGACCGAGGCCGAGTGTTGGCTGCCGCTGGTCGCCACCGCGTACATCACCATGACGATGGATGGCGGGATCAGGATGCCCAGGGCGCCCGAGGTTGTGATGACGCCGGCGCCGAAGTGGCGCGGGAAGCCTTGCTTCACCATCGCCGGCAGCACGATCGAGCCGATGGCGACCACCGTGGCCGGGCTGGAGCCCGAGACGGCGGCGAACAGCGCGCAGCCCAGCACGCCGGCCAGACCCAGGCCGCCGTGCCAGTGCCCGACCATGGAGGTGGCGAAGTTGATCATGCGGCGCGCCACGCCGCCGTGCGTCAGGAAGTTGCCGGCCAGGATGAAGAACGGGATCGCCATGATCTCGAACTTCTCGATGCCGGTGAACAGCTTCAGCGCCACCGCCTGGACCGGCACGTCCGTCATGGTGAATAGGAAGGTCAGCACCGTCAGGCCGAGCGAGATCGAGATCGGCATGCCGGTCAGCATGAGCGCCAGCAGCAGGCCGAAAATGATGGCGGCGTTCATCGGTTGTCCTCCTTCGGCTCGTTCGGCTTGAGCCGAGGCTTGCCGCCCTCGTGGTGAGCGATGTCGTGCGCGTGCAGGTTGTCGTCCATCTGGTACCAGTTGACGTCCTGCGCCGCGCGCTGCGGATCGGCGCTGTCCTCTTCCAGACCCTCGACGTGGCCGTGGTCGTGGTGCGGCAGCTCACCGGTGCGGATGAACGACCACGTCACCTGCAGGAAGCGGAAGCACATCAGGAAGGAACCGACCGGGATCGCCAGATAGATGATCCACATCGGCCATTCCAGATCGGCCGAGACCTGCTCGGTCTCCGACATGTGCCAGACGAAGTTGGTGCCCAGCGCGCCGATGACGCCGGTGAACAGGGCGCCGGCCAGCAGGCCGAAGATGATGAACTTGCCGCGGACGTCCGGTTTCAGATTGTTGATCACCACGTCAACGCCGACGTGGATGCCGGTGCGCACGCCGTAGGCGGCGCCGAACTTCGCCATCCACACGAACATGTAGATGCACAGCTCCTGCGCCCAGGCGAAGTTCCAATGCAGGATATAGTCCTGGATGACGGGCACGCCCGAGGCGTAGCGGTGGACAACCGCGATGAAGATGATCGACGTCGCCAGACCCATCAGGGTGGCGACGATGATCTCCTCAAGATGGTCGAGGATTTTCATAGGCATGGGGGCTCCGCGCGCAAGAAGAAACGCCCGCCGGTACCCACCGGGACCGGACGGGCGCTTCCGGGCAGTCTACAAGCTTACATCTTGAATCCGGCGGCGGCGGATTCCTTGTAGATGGCGTCCATCAGCTCCTTGCCGACGCGCGCTTCCATCTCCTTGTGGACCGGCAGCAGGGCCTTGCGCCACGTCTCCAGCTCCTCCTTGGAGGGGGTGTGGAACTCGGTCTTGCCCGACGCCTTCATCTGCGCCATCGACACGTCGTTCTCGTTCTGGGCGATGTCGTTGGCGTACTCGGTGGCCTCCTTCATGGCGCCTTCGAGTTGCGTGCGGACGTCGGCCGGCAGGCCTTCCCAGAACTTCTTGTTCACGATTACCGCATAGCCGAGATAGCCGTGGTTGGTGAGCGTGGCGTGCTTCTGCACCTCGTGCATCTTCTGGGTGTACATGTTCGACGGCGGGTTCTCCGTGCCGTCCACGACGCCGGTCTGCAGCGCCTGATACACCTCGGAGAAGGCCATCACCTGCGGCAGGGAGCCGAGCGCGCGCATCTGCGCGTCCAGAACCTTGGAC
>JAEYOB010000114.1 GCA_023412175.1 Pseudomonadota bacterium
GGCTACGGTCGCGCCCTGGCGGGCGTCGGCCGCGCCGCCGAAGCCGTGGAAGAACTGCGGGAAGCGTTGGTGCTGCGTCCCGGCGACAGCGAGGTGATGGCTGAACTGGCCGAGCTTCTGATGGCCGGAGGCGACGCGCTGGCAGTGGTGGAACTGCTGGCACCGGCCCTTCGCCGCCTCGACACCGACGCCCGCCTGCACCGGCTGCTCGGCCATGCCTGGAGCGCGTTGCGCGAACGGGCGAAGGCGCTGTCGGCGTTCCGCCACGCCCAGGACATCGAGCCCGACGACCGCACAACCGTGCTGATCACGGCGCTGGAGTCGGGCGAGGGGGCCGATCTGTCGGCCACCTACGTGCGCGCCCTGTTCGACCGCTACGCCGACCGCTTCGACGCCGACCTCGTCGGCAAGCTCGGCTACGCCGCGCCCCGGATCCTGCGCGAGGCCATCGAGCGCGTGTGCGGTGCCCGGCAGGGGCTGCGGGCGCTCGACCTCGGCTGTGGCACCGGGCTGATGGGAGTGGAGCTGCGCCCGTTCGCCGAACACCTCGCGGGGGTCGACCTGTCGCCGCGCATGGTGGAAAAGGCGCGCACCCGCGGGCTCTACGATGCGCTGTCGGTCGGCGACATCGTAGAGGTAATGGCAGAGCCCGCCCGTTGGGACTTGCTGGTGGCCGCCGACGTCCTGGTCTATGTGGGCGATCTCGCACCGGTGTTCACGGCCGCGGCAGCGGCGCTGGTGCCCGGCGGGCACTTCGCGGCGACTGTGGAACGGCTGGACGGTGACGGCTTCGCCCTCGGCCCGGCGCGGCGCTATGCGCACGCCAAAGCCTATCTGCGGGAAACGGCGGCTATGGCCGGGCTGGACGTCCTGCTGCTGAAGGAGTGCTCGCCACGGCGCGAGAAGCAGCGGCCGGTGCCGGGGCTGGTGTTCGTCCTGGGGAAAGCCTGACCGTCAGATCATCTGCAGGTACCGCCCCGCCCGGCCCTCGGCGTGCCACTGGGCATGCAACTGGTTCTTGCGGTCGAGGTGCAGGGACAGCCAGTTGCGGGCACGGATCAGGCGACGGCCGGTTTCGGTGAAGGGGGGCATTTCCAGCAGCCAACCGGGGAAGGGCGCGTCGCGCCGGGCGGCGAGCCGTTCAAGCACGGCGCCCACCAGACGCCCCGGCGGCGGGTGAACGACGCCGGAGGACACGAGCTGCCACATCTCCACCCCGCCGCCGTGCAGAACGGCGCGGGTGCCGAAGTGGACCTCGCCGGACAGCGCGGTGACCCGGCAACCGCTGCGCAGCGAGAAGCCGGCCAGCAACTCCAGCAGGCGGCGCCATTCCTCCACGTGCGACGGGCTGCGCCACTGATCGCGCAGATCATCGCGCAGGTTGGCGGCTCCGGGCAGAAGGTTGGCCACCCGCTCCACCATGCCGGTGTCGGCGTACAGCAGTGGCACGCTGGAGAGGAACAGCAGGTGCCGGCAGCCCTGGAAACGTTCCAACCATCCCGGAAGCGCCTCCCAGGTGCGGTCGGAGAAGACGCGTTCCGGGGTGCGGTCGCTGCGCAGGTCGGGAGCGAGCAGGCCGAGGTCGCCGATGCGGAAACCCTGGGCGAAGCTGCCGTGCTCGGCGCCCCACACGCACTCGGGCAGCGACTCGGGTGAGGCGGCAAGCTGGAACAGGACGAAGGTGCGGCGCGCCACCATCGCCACGCCGCGCATGACGGCCGACCGCTGCGCCTCCTCGGGCAGCGAGCCCCAGCCATCGAAGATGTCGTGGTCGTCCCACATCATGACCGAGGGCACGCGGGCCAGCACGCCGGCGATCTCCGGCTGCGACCACAGCGCGATGTAGCGGGCGACGTAGTAGTCCATGGCCTCCTCGGCCATGGTGGGGGTGAAGGGTTTGGCGTAGCGGCCGGGCGCCCTGCGCCGGCTCCACGCGGCGAGGGAAGGGCAGTCGCGCCACACCGTGTCGGCGTAGAGCTGGTCGCCGCCCTGCAGCAGCAGGTGGAACGGCGCGCGCGCGTGCTGCGCCGCCAGGTCGCTCCACAGCGCGTTGCGGCGTGCCGTATCGTGGTGCGAGCCGCGTTCGTCCTCGGTGCCGTTGCAGGCGGTGTAGGCGAGGCGAGGCGGGCCGCCCCGGGCCGGCACGGCGATGCGCCAACGCTGTTCCGCATCCTCGAAACCGTAGCTCACCTCGCCGTCGGCGGGCCCGCGCGGTACGGCGAAGTCGAAGCGCCACAGGTGCCGTCCGCGCCCCGCCGCCACGTGGCGTGGCGGCACGGCCAGGCCGACGCCGTCCACCCGCAGATCATCCGGCTCGGCCTCGCAGTCGATGACGAACAGCGCCGAAAGACGCCAACGGTCGCCCTGTTCGCCCCGGAAGAACAGCACCGGCCCGAGGAGAAACCGGGGCTTATCGACGTTCTCAGCCATTCCCTGTCCGCTTGCGATCCGCCATGGCGCTGCTCTCCCAATAGAGGGATCCGGCCGGGCAGGGAAGGGGATTGCCACGGGAGCGCCGGTATGCGCGTGCACGTAGTGCACCGTTCGGGCCGGGGCCGCCCGTCATCCGCTGTCGGGCAGGTGCGGGCCGGCGGCAACGCCACGCCGGACAAAAGAGAAAAGGCGACCGGCCGGGCCGTTCGCCTTCCATGGCATCACAGGTCGGGCAGGGCCCGTCTTTATGTCTTCTGCTTGCGAAGCAGGTTGAGCATCCGCGACGGCACGGGTTCGTCGAGAACCGTGTCGTACAGGCGGTGGAGCTCGTCCACGTGCTGCCTGTGCAGGTTGAGCAGGGCTTTCGCTTCCGCGTCCGATTCGACGGCGGCTTCGAACTCCCGCCGCTCGTTCTCGTCGAGGGCGCCATCGAGGTAGGCGTTGATGTGGCTCATCGTCACACGCTTCATGTCCGTTCAATCCCGGAGCGTCGCAAACGGTCCGTGACACGTCCGGCTTATAGTCCAGGTCGTGAGGTTCGGAAGATGCCGCTACCCCTTCTTATGGGGAGTTCCCAGAAAACGACAATACCCCGTCCCGAGTTTCTCCTGTGGATTGTCCATCGGTCATGGCTGGTCCCCCGCCCATTGCGCCTGCGTTGTATGCCCGATGTAACAGCGGCCGATCATGCTTGTTCCAGCCCCCAACCATGCGGGAATGCGAGATGGCGCCACACTGTTGCGCGAAAACATGACCCATCCGGGAGGAGGCAATCGCACGGAATGCCGCCAGCCGCCCCCGGTACCTGGGCGTGCTGTCCGCCGCCGGGATGCCATAACCTCGCACGGAACGTCCGGAATACCGCGGAAGCGGCAAGCTGCGCTATAAGGTTGCCCTGCTGACCGGCGTGCACGGAAAAGGCCGGAGAGGATGCTCCGGCCTTCTTCGTCGCAGACGGGGTGTCACGCGGCCATCAGCGTGTTCAGGCGCTCGCGCGCCCGGCAGAGGCGCGAGCGGATGGTGCCGATGGAAACATTGAGCTTTTCCGCGGCCTCCTGATAGGGGCGGCCCTCGATGGCCACCAGCTTGACCACCTTGCGTTGGCTGGGAGTCAGCGCGCCGAAGGCCCGATCAACGTCGCGGAAGACGAGGCGGGCGATCTGCGACGCCTCCACTGACATGGCGCCGTCCCACAACTCCACCTTGGTGACGTGCTTCTCGCGCTGGAGATTGTTGAAATGCAGGTTCTTCAGCATGGTGGTGAGCCAGGCCTGCATGTTGGTTCCCGGCTCGAACCGGTGCGAGCGCGACAGCGCGCGGGCGAGGCAGTCCTGCGTCAGGTCTTCGGCAGCCGTGACATCACGCGTCAACTTGCACGCGTAACGCTGCAGGTTCGGCATGCAGCGGATGAGTTCGGCTTCGAACGAATACGACATGGTCTCACTTCCTCCAAGTCTTCTTCCTTGGTGCGGGACGGCCGTCGGAATGCGCACCGCTCCGCGAGAGACGACGAACCCTGCCGGCAGTCCGGCTGGGCGCCGGTCCGGTTCGGTGCTGCGGTCGATGGGGGTGGTCCAGACCCTTAGGGCACTCGCTCGGCCGAGCCGGCGACGCGCGCGTTCTGGGCTGTCGTCATTGTCGGTCTCCCCGTTGGTCGAGTGAGGCGAGCAATCCGGTTGTGCCCCTTCCGGAGTGCTCCCGTTCGATGTGACGTCCCGCTCTTAACGCAGGGGGTGACCGCTTGTTCCCCGGTGGGGGATGCGGAATACGCCGCAAAATGAGCTTATGGCTGAGCCCGTGCTTTATCCGGTCGGATAGTGCACACGAATGACCGCAGCAGGATTGCTTGGAAGGAAAAGCCGCGGACGGACGCGGCCATACCCGGCTTGCCGCTGAGTTGCGGCAAGCCGGGTGGGCGAAACATTACCCGCGGACGAACCAGGCCGCGGGGATGGCGCCGTTCAGCGAGGCGAACTTGACGCAGTGCAGCGTGTCGCTGTCCTGGTTGCCGTTCAAC